>CAYVGR010000141.1:0-6944 GCA_964450065.1 uncultured Prevotella sp.
CAAAACCATTGGCATGCTCAACAATTTGTTCGTATCCGCCGGAAGACGACATATTTAATATGAAGTCGCCATGCTCAACAATAGCCCAGGTTGTGTCTTGGGAAGTGAAGATGTCGAGGTCCATTTTTTCGGGGCGATACACATTGTCTTTGCTTTTCAACATGATGTCGCTCAACGAGCCGCGTACACGGTGCATGTTCTTGAGGTTGGATGCCAGGTCAATATGGGTGCATACAGATAACAACAACGGGTTCTCCGTGATATGGAGACCATGCATGTCTATATGGGTAAGCTCCCCGGCGACAGTGGCTCGGAGCTGTTTCCCCCGTGTCAGTGCATCAACTGTAATGTCGCCCTTGACCAAAGGGTTGTCACTGATAACATGAGTGAGGATGCGACCGTTTTGAGCTGTGATTTCGGCATTGATGTTGTCAAGGTCGTATGTATCATATCTCAGGCTCTCAATCTTGGTTGTTGCCGTCAGGCGGGTATTGGGCGACATGAAGTCTGTGCCTTTTCCGCGGGCATCGACAGATCCTGTAAAAGAATACAACTGCATGTTGGGCAGAAAGTTTTGAATAGGCAATGCACGGCTTTTCATCTTAGCCGTATAAGCCATGCGGTCGGCATCGAAATCAACATATCCCCGCAGGGAGCCACCACCTTGTGTCACCGTGAATGTACTGGCATATTTGTTGCCATTTACCTTGACCCGACCATTCAGCCCTATACCCTCGGGTACTTTTACGGTCTTTCGCATATCTTTGTCAAGCATGGCTGTTGCAAAACCAAGATTATAGGTTTTGGCATTGATGTCCACATCGGCTTTGAGCTGCTTGGGGTCAGTTATGTTTTCAGCATAGCCGTTAGCTTGCAGTTTGAATGCTCCCGGCAAAACCATATTCAGCTCTTTGATTTGTGCTCTCTGTAAATTGCCCCGAACCTCCCCAACGGCAACAAGGGGCTTGGCTGGCCATTGGCGAGCCAGCTCCTTAGGTAGGTTAGAGCCTGTTATCGTCATCAGGTCTTGCTTGCCAATTTGCCCTTTCAGTCGCGCATCAAACGTGCCCGGCTGCGTGTCGTCGAAAGCGTTGAGATCCATATTATAGGCAAGGGCCAGTGCCGTTCCTGCCTTGGTCTTCAGATTCAGGTCGGGCAACGACAAGCGGATGCTGTCCATAGAGAGGGTGCCCCGGAAACTGTCGACCGCCAATCCGCTTTTTTCCATAAAAGCAGCTTCTTGGAATTTCACTTTCAACCCGGAGTCACCATAATAGATAGAGTCGGCTTTCACCTTGAGTTTGCTTAGTAACAGGTGACTGAAGTCTAATCCATCAACCTTTGGCTCGTAATTCAGATCGTATGCCACGCGTCCCTGATCCCAGTCTAAGTGACTGATAGAATATAGTCCTTTGTACAAGTCCACATAGATATCCTGAGCGGCAGAATTGCCTAAATAGGCATTGACCGACATCGTGTCACCGGGCATGTGTAAGGTGAAGTCCGTGTCTTTTACTTTTAATTGAGCTAATTTGATTTTCCAAAAGGTCTCACTTGATGTGGTGTCCGGAGGAACCGTGTCGCTCAGCGATATACTTAATGTGGCATCGCTTAGCAGAGCATGATTGATGTTGACCAGCTCATTCTTCAGGTCAATGCCGTGGGCTTTCAGGTCAAAATGGCCGACATTGCCTTCGATACGGGCTGCAGGAATGAAGTTCGAAGTATTGACTTTCATGTTGTCGAAAGCCAGGTTGTCCACCATGACTTGCTTCCTGAAAAGCGGCCAAAGCTGCACATCGGCTACAATCTTTCCGATGTCGGCAACTGTATCGGTAACATGCTCAAGAGAATCGTTGGCTTGAAGCACCTTGACATCTTCCAAGGCGAGGTTGAGAGGAAACTCCAAACTAACATGTCCCACGCTGATTTGCATGCCCATTTCTTCCGAGGCATACGCTGTAACTTGTTTTACCGCCCATTTCTGAAAAGGAGGAAAGTAAAACAATATACATAATATTATAATAAGCAGAACGGGGACAATGAAAGCTATCCCGCCCCACTTTAGATATTTATTCATAGACACGAGCCCCAAATGTGTGATGCAAAGTAAATAAAAAAAAGGCAATAAATACCCTTTTTGAGCAAGAAAAACAGTGTGGGTGCTATTTTTTCACACTTTCAGAGATGTCGTGCCATAATACATCATCGGGCAACGGAGAGTCCAATGCGATTTGCTTTTTGGAAACAGGATGAACAAATTCAACCCTGTACGACAGCAGGGATATGCTCCCATCTGGGTTGCTGCGTTTGGCTCCGTACTTCAAATCCCCCTTGATGGGGCAGCCCATGTGGGCAAGCTGACAACGAATTTGATGATGCCGACCTGTGAGCAGTTGGATTTCCAGCAGGTTGTAGTTCTCCGAATGAGCTATAAGCCGGTAGTTGAGAACGGCTTTTTTAGAGTTCGGCACATCTCTGTCGTAGGCATAGCTTTTGTTTTGCCTCTTGTTGCGAACCAACCAATTGGTCAGCGTGCCCATTGGATGTTGGGGAGCATCTTTGGTGATTGCCCAATAGGTTTTATGAATATCTCCCCGACGGAACATGTCGTTCAGACGCGTGAGTGCTTTGCTGGTGCGTGCAAAAATGACCAAGCCGGAAACAGGTCTGTCAAGTCGATGCACCACTCCGAGGAATACGGCTCCCGGTTTCTGGTACTTCTTCTTGATATACCCTTTCACCATATCAGAAAGTGGGAGATCGCCGGTCTTGTCGCCCTGCACGATTTCCCCACTTTCTTTATACACGATGATTAGGTGATTGTCTTCATAAACAACCCTCATCTCGTTTTCGTATCTTTATATGTTGATTTTATACTACATGTTCATGCCACCGTCGACCTGGATAACCTGACCGGAAACATAGCTGGAAAGGTCGGAAGCCAAGTAAACTGCGGTGTTGGCAATATCCTCGACCGTACCACCCCGACGGAGAGGTATCTTGGAAATCCACTCCTTGCGAATGGTGTCAGGCAAAGCCTGCGTCATGGCGGTGTCGATAAAGCCCGGGGCAATGGCATTGGCACGAATGCCCTTGGGACCCATTTCCTGGCCAACGCTCTTGGCCAACGCTATCATGCCTGCCTTGGAAGCTGCATAGTTGGCTTGTCCGGCATTACCGTGCACACCAACAACACTTGCCATGTTGATAATGCTGCCGCCACGCTGGCGCATCATGATAGGAACACAGGCGTGAATAAAGTTGAACGCACTCTTCAAGTTTACGGCGATAACGGCATCCCATTGCTGCTCGGTCATACGGAGCATGAGGCCATCTTTGGTTATCCCCGCATTGTTTACCAAAATATCTATAGAGCCAAATTCTTCCTTAACCTGCTTCACAACTTCTGCTGACTGGGCAAAGTCGGCCGCGTTGCTCGCATAGCCTTTAACTTTTACGCCCAAAGCGGCAATCTCACGTTCTGTGGCAAGTCCACCGTGTTCCTCGTCAATAGCAAGGTCGGTGAATGCAATGTTTGCGCCTTCTTGTGCAAATTTAAGGGCAATCGACTTGCCAATACCGCGTGCGGCACCGGTAATCAGCGCAGTCTTACCTGCCAATAATCCTTTTTCGTTCATGTTTTTTAATAATAAATGGTTACACTTTTGCCACATCCAACGGGTTGCCCATTGTCAATGGCGAATGATGTAAAAACGTTTAACGGCTTCCCGTTATATCAGCATCCATGCAAGGCAAACAAGCGCGGATGCCGGCAAGGCGGCCGGTATCTATATGCCAAAACACCTTGTTAGCTGCAAATATACGTCAGTTTTTCTTTTCTGCCAAGGATATAAGTGATAAAAATAGGAGAGCTAAGATAGCTTGCACATGCAGCGGAAAGAGTAGAGCAGGTTTCATGCCAACTTCCTACGCCCCAATATGATGTCTTAAAATGTAAAATAGATTAACCAAAAAACAGTGGGTGATTATTGGGGCATGTAGAGAAAAAAGCGCCATGTTTCATGGATTAAAAATGGTTCGGCGGAGCAGAAAAAATCATAGATGTTATGATTAATATCTATTGATGGTGCGATTCGGGCTTCGCCACCATGCGAAAGAGGCTTGGTTTCGCTGCCATTAAGCCTTCATCTTACTGTCATTCCATATCCAATCGCAGGCGATAAAAGTGGGGGTGGTAAGGGCTGTTTTGTTAAACGGCTGACTGTTAGCCGATTGCAAATTCTCTCATATTTTTCAAATTCAGAACAGTTAGAAATTAATTTTTGAATATGCAAAATATAGAGCCGTGTTTGTAAAGAATAATACAATTTATTAATACTTTTGGATGTAAGGAGGAGAGCTGTAAGCTGTGTATCACAAAACGATTATTGCACCTTGTTTGCCAAGTTTCCTGGCAAACAGACGGTCGTTGTTTTTACATAGTTTCTAATGGCTGGGAATTGATTTCAGCGCGATTTAATCCTGCCAACGTGGAGTTTAACCTTTGCAAGTAGCTATAAAGATAGTAAGTGATTTTCTCTTAAGTTCTTATTTCAAATGTTCAAATTTTAACTAAAAAAAATGGCAATACTGTGTTGGAACATAAAAATTCATTACGAAATTTGTTTTCTTTCTTGATAAGAAAAGGAATGTGATTTTTTCATAAGAAATGGTACAATTTTAATAATGGACATAATCAAATAAGCGTAAATTTGTAATAAAAATAGCACGAGCGTTTAGGCTGTCATAGAATAAATTGCTTAGAACTGCCGCTATTATTTCAACACAGACAATAATCTATAAATATCTATCTATTCATATGAAGTATAAATATATAATATTTTTGGTATTAGTGGTAACTGTAAATAGTTATGGGCAAACTATAGGTAGAGGTAAAAATAATTGGGATACTCACAAAATTGAGATCCCAGCTCAAACAGATTTGCCACAGGACCGACAAGCCATTATTGAAGCTACGAACGGGTGGTGGACCTTGTCTCAAAAGAATGTAAAAGAACGTACAGCATGGTATCGTTACGACAGATTTGGATGTTTTGTTCACTGGGGCGTCTATTCCACGGCTGCTGGTTATTGGAAAGGAAAAGTCAGTCCGGGATATTCCGAACATCTAATGCGTAAGGAAAAGATTACATTGCAAGAATATAAGGATTCGCTTGTTTATCCGTTCAACCCGATATACTTTGATGCGGAAGAATGGATGCGTACGGTGAAAGAAGCTGGTATGAAATATTTCATTATCACGGCCAAACATCATGATGGATTTGCCATGTATCCTTCGGATGCTTATCCTTACGACATTCGCCTGACAAAATATGGCAAGGATCCCATGCTGCAACTTCGTAATGCAGCTAAAAAGTATGGCGTCAAATTTGGATTCTACTACTCTCACGCTTTCGATTGGGAACACCCTTGTGCACCGGGAAATGATTGGGAATACAATCATCCAGGAGGTGACAATAAACTCGGGGGTAACAACTGGTGGAGCAAAGAGTATAAGTATTATCTTGATTCTGCTGATGTTTATGTCCGCGAAAAATCTATTCCGCAAATTCAGGAGCTTGTTCGAAAGTATCATCCAGACATCATGTGGTTTGATACTCCAGCTAAACTGCCACTCTATCAGAATATACATATCCTGAAAGCTTTGCGTGAGATTGATTTGAAAAATGAAATTGTAGTGAATGGAAGACTGGTGCGCTTCGACAATGAGAATATGGGCGATTATAAAAATACAGGGGATCGTGCTGCCTATTTTTATCCGGTCGCCGGCTTGTGGGAATCCATTCCAACGACTAATGAGTCATACGGATATAATGCAGCAGATAGTCATCGAAAGAGTGTTAAACATTTTGTGCGGCTGTTGGAGACTGCCGTGTCTAAAGGTGGAAATATTTTGATGAATATCGGCCCTATGGGAAATGGAAAAATTGATGAGAAGGATGTAGATATTTTAAGAGGTATTGGGAAATGGATGAAAGTAAATCATAGTAGCATCTACGGAAACGATCGCAGTGGTCTGCCGATTCAGTCGTGGGGTGTAACAAGCTTAAAGGGAGACACGCTTTATACTCATATTCATCAATGGCCTGCTGACAGGAAACTGGTGATTGGTGGATTGAGTGGGAAAATTATCAAAGGATGGTTTTTAGGTGACCCAAACAGAACGGTATCATGGGAAAGATTAAATGACAATGATACACAATTATCCTTTCATGGTAATTCCGTAGATACACTTAGCACAGTTATTGCTCTTATCGTTGAAGGAAAGATTTGCAACAATACGATTCGTTTGCTCGACTCAAAGAGCACTAACTATCTTTATGCTTTTGATGCCCATATAACTGGAGATAACATAGGATATGGAGACGGAAAAACAAATCGCAACTATGTCAGGAATTGGGTCAGTCAAAACCAAAGTGTGGATTGGAGGTTTCGTCTTGAGAATCCTGCTAAATATACAGTATATCTTGATTATAACACGGCGAATGCCAATGATGAGGGTGACTTAGAAGTTATTATTGGTAATAAACGGTTCTCTGTGCATTATATTGGATACACAGAAAAGCAGGGAACAAATAGTATTAAAGTTGGAACAATAGCTCTACCCAAAGGCACATACATGTGCAAATTAGTTGGGAAGAGTCATAATAACAAAGAATTCTTACGTCCTATTGCTATTAAGTTAGTGGGAAGTAGCAATCCCTTTTCTCTAAAAACAGATACAATAGAATAGTGCATTGTAAAAAACATGGGAGTACGCTAACGGGGGTATGCAAAAAGTATACATACCCCGTTCAATGAAAAATAGAATGCTAATGATGATGTTTATTTATCATCGGCAATATCGAAATATTTTTGGGAATTGGATTGTAGTTTAATTTCGGGCAACTTGTTTCGCAGTTCCACTTTGATAATAGTTA
>CAYVGR010000142.1:0-6936 GCA_964450065.1 uncultured Prevotella sp.
AGATTATGGCAGAGATGAATTTTGGTGGTGTGATGGAAACCGTTATCACCAACAAGGAGTTTACTTTGGAAAAGGCACGCGAGGTACTGAAAGATGAAACCATTGCAGTAATCGGTTATGGTATTCAGGGTCCAGGACAGGCCGGAAACCTTCGCGACAATGGTTTCAACGTTATCGTAGGTCAGCGTGAAGGCAAGACTTATCAAAAAGCTGTCGAAGACGGATGGGTACCGGGCAAGACGTTGTTTTCTATCGAGGAGGCAGTAAAGAAGGGCACTATCATTTGCATGTTGCTGTCTGATGCAGGTCAGATTGCCGTATGGCCCAAGATTAAACCACTGCTTGTTGCCGGGAAAACCTTGTATTATTCTCATGGGTTTGCCATCAATTGGTCCGACCGCACGGGTGTTGTTCCACCAAAAGATATCGATGTTATCATGGTTGCCCCTAAGGGGTCGGGCACTTCGCTCCGTACCATGTTCCTCGAAGGCCGTGGTTTGAACTGTTCGTATGCAGTCTATCAGGATGCTTCCGGTAAGGCAGAGGAGAAAACACTCGCCTTTGGTATCGGTATCGGAGCCGGCTATTTGTTCAAAACAACCTTCCAGCGCGAGGCTACATCCGACCTTACCGGTGAGCGCGGTTCGCTGATGGGAGCCATTGAAGGATTGCTCGAAGCTCAGTATGAGACACTCCGCGAACATGGACACTCGCCATCCGAGGCTTTCAACGAGACTGTCGAGGAGCTGACACAGAGCCTTGGCCCGTTGTTTGGAGAGAAGGGAATGGACTGGATGTATGCCAACTGTTCTACTACTGCACAGCGTGGAGCTCTCGATTGGCGTCCTCGTTTCAAGGCTGCTATTAAGCCTGTCATGAAATGGTTGTATCTCAGTGTGCAGAATGGAACGGAGGCACAGATTTCCATAGACAAGAACTCCCAGCCGGATTATCGGGAAAAACTGAATGCAGAGTTGAAGGAAATGCACGATATGGAAATGTGGCGCACCGCAGAAACCGTACGCAAACTTCGTCCGGAAAATAACTAAAGTTTATAATTATATCATGTATTGGCTCTGAACTTGTGAAAGTTCAGGGCTTTTTGTTAATATAGGGTCTGCAATTTACACACCGTAAGATTAATATATTTGGTTGTGTGATGCATTGGCATCCAGTTTACAGAACCTATCTTCATTTTATTTCTTTTCTGACATTTATGAAGTGTTAAATGCTTGTATTTTCCTTGACAAATACCCTTTAATGTTTCGCGTATTTAAAAATGTTTTTACTTTCGTCAGAAATACGGGAAATATGCGAAAGTTTATAGTTGTCTGATACTCAGAAACTTAGTAATACCACCCCAATAATCCCTATTTTATTACTTACGAATAGATATCGAATGACATGACGAATAATGCGTAATCATGAGATGATCAAAGCTCATTCGCGCAACGTATAAGCCCAAAACGTGTGGCGAAAAGATAGCGAACGCATCGCCCGCAATATTTTCACATTACTCCGAGAAAATATTCCGGTCGGAACATGGCGCATTTTTCTCCAGATGCTCTAAAAATAATCATCAAAAAATGGTAATTAAATTTTACTTTAGATAAGGAGCGTTGTCGGCTGGTTGAATTGAGAACAATACTGGCAAATATAGAATCTTTTGGATAAAAGAGGTTTTTAAGTCGTGTAAAATGTGTATGTTTGTACCGCATAATGCATAACCAATAAAAAAAATATGAATATTATCGTATCAAGGGAAATAGAGCAGCTTTGCCCGGATTTTGTAGGAGCATGTGTGGAAGCCAGAGTTAGGAACAGCAAATATTGCCAACCTTTATGGGACGAAATTAATGCGATGGGCGATGAATTCCGTGCCACGCTGACCACCGAAACACTGAAACACATCTCACGCATTGCAGCTACGAGAAAAATGTATCGCACTTGTGGCAAAGACCCCTCACGTTATCGCCCGGCAGCCGAAGCCCTGATTCGTCGTCAGCTGAAAGGCAGGAGCCTGTATCAGATAGATACATTGGTAGACCTTATTAACTTGGCGAGTATTCGTTATGGATACAGCATTGGAGGTTTCGATGCCGACAAGTTTGAGGGTGACACATTGACATTGGGCATCGGGAAGAAAGACGAACCCTACGAAGGTATAGGGAGAGGTATGATGAACATAGAGGGACTGCCCGTTTATCGCGATGCAAAGGGTGGGGTAGGGACACCCACGTCCGATCACGAACGCACGAAAATAGATATCAACACCTCTCATCTTGCAGTCTTGATTAACGGTTATGACGGCAATGAAGAAAGTGTCAGAGCCAATGCCGTTTATATCCAAGAGCTGCTACGCAAATATTGCGAAAGCGACGGAGGAACATATAAGCTTTATGGAACCCGCCATAAGTGAATGAATGGCACGAAGGCTTTTCGATTCTACGGAGTGTCGACAGTAGTGGCATGCAAAATCAGCTCTACAATCTTTTTATCGGCATCAGTCCATTTCAGCGACTTCAACTCGGCTGCGGCAAGCCATTTGGCATCGAGATGTTCGAGCATAGTAAAGTCTCCGTCCCCGCCTTTGCATAGATAAGCTGTCAGTTCGATCGTGAAGTCGGGATAGTTGTGGATGATAGTGCCGAGTTTTCGGCCAACATAAATGTCCCAATCCAATTCCTCTTTTATTTCACGGAGCAGAGCCTCATGGCCGCTCTCGTTCTCTTCAACCTTTCCCCCTGGAAATTCCCACCGTTCGGAATTATACGACTCGTGCGAACGACACCGCTGCATGCACAGGTACTTGCCGTCCTTGGTAACCACTGCTGCTACTACTTTGATAATCTTCATTGTCTGTTTTTTTAGTTTTATAGTCAAGCATGGGGTGGTGCATAGGTAGGTTGTTTTCATCAATCAAGCCGCTGTTTCAACACCTTTTATCTCTTTGACCGCCCCCAATAGATTTGCTAATATACGAATATAATACCATTGATTATCTATTAAATCACTCTTTTTTCGTATTTTTGCAAAAAACATGCTGAGTTCAGCAGATGCGAACATAGTTTCGATTACGCTTGCCAGCACTGTTTTTGCAGAAAAAAAACATTGAAATATGACATTAAAACAATTATTGGATAAGTATGGCTATGCAGACATAGCTTCGTATATAGAGGTTGAAGTAAACAAAAATGAGAACGACCGTCGTCCCAAAAAGGTAAAGATGGATGAAATGGAACAGGGCTTTGCCTATATCAAAGGGCTGAAACCCACGTATGGATACATCGACATGCAGATTGATGTAAAGATGCTTGACGGTCGGTTAAATGTGAGCAACATGCACCTTGGCTCTGCCAGCGATCTTTTGAGTCATCAAATAAACATTGCCAGTGACGTGACGGCATCGGAGCAGGAAATTGCCGCACAATGCATATTCCAGCTGGTTGCCCATCAGGCTGCGACTACGAAATATCGTGAAGACGACGCTTTCAACGACTGGGACAATCCTCAAACGGCAAGTTGCTTGCGCTGACACGATGATTTCAACAGCAAAATCATAACATATAATTTGAAACACGACTTATGGTTATAGGAATAGATGTAGGTATCAGCACAACCAAGATTGTTGGCATCAATGGGGACGGCGATGTGATGTCGCCCATTCGTATCAAGGCCACAGACCCCGTAACCTCGCTTTATGGCGCATTCGGCAAATATCTTTATGACAATCATATAAAGCTCACCGACATCGAACAGGTCATGATAACTGGTGTTGGGGCAGCTTATATCAGCAGCCCTATCTATGGTCTTCCCACAAGAAAAACCGAAGAGTTTATTGCAAACGGCCTCGGTGCACGCTACGAAACCAACCTCGACCGCATGCTTGTAGTGTCGATGGGGACGGGAACAAGCATTGTGCAATGTGACGGAGATGATATTCGCCATGTTGGGGGCATCGGATTGGGTGGCGGAACCCTTATGGGATTGAGCCGTGCCATGCTCCAGACCGACGATGTGAAACAAGTTGTGGCGTTAGCCCTGAAAGGAAACATAGAGAATATAGATGTGCTTATTGGCGACATCAGTCCCAAACCGCTGCCCGGACTGCCCAAGACAGCCACTGCTTCGCTCTTTGGCAACGCACAGAGCAATGCCACACGAGAGGACATCGCACTGGGTATTATCAACTCTGTGCTTCAGACTATTGGTTCAAGCTGCATCTTGGCATCGCTCAATACCGGAATCAAGGAGTACGTGTTGATAGGCAACTTGACACTCCTGCCACAATGCAAGGATGTTTTTCCTGCCATGGAGAAGTTTTATAATGTGCGCTTCATCATCCCCGAATATTCAGAGTTTTGCACAGCAATTGGTGCTGCTTTATGCCATAATTATCGCTCATAGAACCGTTTGCTGCTATGAGAAATTTTCGATTGAACGGCCTTTGCGTGGCTATGTTGGTGTCTGTTTCGGTCTTTGCTCAGGGAACATTAGCCGATTACCAACGTGCGTATGGTCTTTACGACAAGTTTCAACAAAAGAATGTTGAACATTGGGCACACGACGTGAAATGGAAAGATTCTCTGTCTCTATATTATTACATAGACACTCCGTCGGGACGTCAGTATATATCATATCACGTAAAGGATGATCAAACGCAGGCATACGATTCTGAAAATGCCATGAGAAAGGCCTTAGGCATTGAGAAACGTCGCACATCGCGTGAAAGAAAAGAACGTATGGAGAGTCCGTTCCGGCATACAAATCGTCACTGGATGGAGACCGACGAGGAGCAGGCACAGCGCGTTGTGAAGTCACCCAATGGAAAATTAGATGCTTGGATCGAGGGTTTCAACGTCATGGTACACGAAGTAGGCAAACCCTATACGGAGAAACGTGCACTGACTCAGGACGGAACCATCGGTCGATACTACAGCAGCAACATCCTCTGGAGTCCAGACTCTAAGAAGATTATGGTGTGTAAGCGTAACAAAGTAGAGAAACGTTATGCCTACTACGTAGAGTCATCGCCCAAGGATCAGCTTCAGCCCATCCTGCACAAACAGGAGTATGCCAAGCCCGGCGACGAATTGCCTCAACATTGGCCAATCATTATTGACGTGGCAAGCGGCAGCAGAGTCGAGGCCGATGCTTCTGCAATAGCCAACCAATACGCTTTGGGATGGTTCCAATGGCTGCCCAACTCCAAGGAAGTTACAATGGAATACAACAAGCGTGGACATCAACTTTACCAAATGTTGGCTATGGATGCTGAAACAGGAAAACTACGCACGGTGGTTGAGGAGAAGTCGAACACGTTTGTAAATTACTCCCGTATATGGCGCCAAACCATTAATGATGACAAGCAGCTGTTATGGACTTCGGAACGTGATGATTGGAACCACATATACCTTTACGACTTAACCCCTGTGATCAAGAAGGGAAAGCATGTTGTAAACATGCGTCAAATCACCAAAGGCAACTGGTTTGTGAGAGCTGTTCAGCATGTAGATGAGAAACAAGGAGTGATCTATTTCTCAGCCTCGGGAGTGAACAAGAAGGAAGATCCCTATTTGGTACATTTTTACAGAATAGACTTAGACGGAAAGAACATGGTGTGCCTGACCCCTGATGAAGGCAACCACACGGTGGCTTATTCGCCTGATTACCGTTATTTGGTTGATACTTACAGCAAGGTTGATCAGGCTCCGGTTACCCAGTTGCGCAGTGCCGTGGACGGCAGATTGCTGAAAACTCTTGAAACAGCCGATATATCAAAGCTTAAAAGCAACGGCTGGGTGGCTCCGGAAGTGTTCGTAGCCAAAGGCCGCGACGGCAAGACCAATATATGGGGTGTTATTCAGCGTCCTACAAATTTCGACCCTTCCCGGAAATATCCTATCATAGAATATATCTATGCAGGCCCCGGCGATGCCTACACGCCGAAGAGCTTTACTTCTTATAACTGGAACATGACGGGCTTGGCCGAACTTGGATTCATCGTTATCCAGCTCGACGGCATGGGCACCAGTTACCGGGGCAAGAAGTTTGAGGAGGTTTGTTACAAGAACCTTCAAGATGCAGGCTTCCCCGACCGCATGGCATGGATCAGGGCAGCAGCCCGGATATATCCATATATGGATGCTGAAAATGTAGGCATCTTTGGTGCTTCGGCTGGCGGACAGGAGTCTACTACAGCCGTATTGTTGCACGGGGATTTCTACAAAGCAGCTTATAGTTCGTGTGGATGTCATGACAATCGCATGGACAAAATATGGTGGAACGAGCAGTGGATGGGCTGGCCAGTTGATTCCAGTTATGTGCGTGCAAGCAATGTTTACAATGCTCACAAACTGAAACGCCCACTCATGCTTGTCGTGGGAGAGCTGGACGATAATGTTGATCCGGCCAGCACCATGCAGGTGGCAGATGCACTGATTAAGGCCAACAAGGACTTCGAGCTTGTAGTCTTGCCCGGTGTTCACCACACGATGGGTGAAAGTTATGGTGAGCATAAGCGGTATGACTTCTTTGTAAAACATCTCTTAAATGTCACTCCACCTGCTTGGGACGAGTTGGAGAAAAAATAATCGGGACACTTTCATACTAACACGACTCCATAACAAAGGTTGGTTCAAGACATCCGGCCATTGTTGTTAAGGAATGTCGTATTTGTCCGGCAGGCCAAGATTTTCAACAAATCGACAGGCAACGTCACAATTTATAAATAAAAACACTATCTTTGCAAACGCAATAGGTTCTCCGTTGAGGAGATTAAAATGGGAACCGGGTGCAAATCCCGGACAGTCCCGCTGCTGTAATCGGCGTTATTAGATATGATCAAAGTCACTGAGCGTTATCGGGAAGACACATGTTCGTAGGCCGTAAGTCAGAAGACCTGCCATTGCAGAAACTTGTTTCCAGTTCTCGAGG
>CAYVGR010000143.1:0-6934 GCA_964450065.1 uncultured Prevotella sp.
GTTACAATCAGTAAGCAAAGCCGAATGTTAAAGTATTTAAGTGGACACTAGTGCACCTTGTTATATATAGCGGTCATATCCGTTAGCATAAAAGGATATACATAAACAATTATAAAATAAAAATTTAAACATGGCAAAAAGAAATTACGTAAGTCCTGTCAGTTTGGTTTTGGCTGGAGGCGACCCGGGTACAGGCCTAGTGCCGTTCAGCCAACGAGACCCTGACAACCCTAAAACAAACATGGCAAAAGAATTGGAATTCGACGAGGAACTATACGACACAGACTGGGAATACTAAACCCCATGTCAGTGATTGTAAGTAAACAGACGTATAGTAAATAAGAAAATGAAAAAAAATAACAACAACATGAAACATTTATTACCAGCAAGGTATGTGCTGACGATGCTCCTCGCATGCTTCATGGCACTCGGGGTGCAGGCTGAAGAAGATACATCGTTGAAGATTTATGTGTCTGCCAAGACGGGTAACGACTGACGTAATGGCTCTTCGTGGAACAATGCATACAAAACCCTCACGCAAGCATTGAAAATAGCTGAGAGTAGTGCAAACACACAGGTCAAGATTTATTTGGCAGAGGGTGAGTATGACGTGAGTGATACGAAAGCGATTAAGTATAAAGATGGCAAAAGCAGAAACAAAGGCTTTTACACCTTGACAAAAGAAGGACAGACGTTGTGGCTCATGGGTGGATATCCTACGCCAGGCTCACAAACGCTGCCTCAAGATACATGTAACAGCAACCCTCAACGTCATGTGACAAAATTTGTATCGAAAGATTTGATAAAAACATCTGTATTTCGAACCAACAACCACAATCAAGGGTTGATTTTGCATGGCATCACATTCGACTCTAAAAACTTTGTGGGTGGCTCCGGTGATGGCGCATTGATCACCTTTGATAACAATGGGTTTGATAATCCATACTTTGAGATGATCGACTGTTCCATTAAATATTACAGGTCGTCTTTGTGCGGAGCTATTTATTTCTTCGGTACGATGAAAAATCCCAAGATTAAGATAGAACGTGTAGAGGTGTTACAAGGCGACCGCGTGGCTTCAACAGGTGGTGGCTTCTTGGTGTTCAACGAGCAAATTATATATAAGCCGACGAACATTCAGATCGACATGAAATATGTTACGTTTCATGACATCAACCACTTGGGACCAGACCAGAAATACGCAGTCGTTGGTGCACAAAACTACAAACCAGCCAAAGGTGAGGAAGACAAATCCTATGTCAATCTCGACCATGTGCAGGTGAACCGCAACCTTGGCGGTACCGCTGCGCAGCAAATCACAACCATCTCTTTGCAAAGCTTCAAGAAAGTGAGTGTCACCAATTCTATCTTCCGCAATACCATATCAGGAATTGGTGGAGCTTTCAGAGTTCAGTCATGTCATGAGGTAGTGTTCGAGAACAATCAGTTCCAGAATTGTAGATCAGGTGATGCCGGTGGTGCCGTTTCTGTTCAGAGAGGAGGATCAACCTACATACCAGCAGGAACTGGTCGCCGCACAATCACCTTTATCAACAATGAGTTTGAGAACAATATTTGTAGAAATGCCGGTGGTGGTCTCCATATTCAAGATGAAGATAAAGACGCTCCGGTAGATATCATTGTAGACAACTGTAACTTCAAAGGCAATAAATCGAAAACAAGTCAAGGTGGTGGCCTCTATATCGCATCCAGAGGTAATGTCAAAGTTACCAACACTGTGTTCTGTAACAACAGTGGTGGTGACTTTGGTGGTGCCCTCCGCGTGGCAAACAATACAGAAAGCCTGTTGGTGGAAGGCTGTTATTTTGAGAATAACAGTTGTGCCGCTGATGCCAATGCCTTGTCTATTGGTATACAGAAATGCAAGTTCGACGTGAAGAACTGTGTGTTCCTCAACAACCAAACCACGAGTACCAGTGGTAAAGACAACGGTGGTGCTGTGAATGTGGAGAGTGGCTATGGTGACTTCACCAATTGTAAGTTTGTGAGCAACTCAAGCAAGGGCAATGGTGGTGCTGTTTTCCTTGCTTCACCTAATCTCTACGTCGTAGATGGTGGTACCTTTAATTTTACCAACTGTCTGTTCGAAGGCAATCAAGCCGCATGCGGTGGTGCTATCGCACAGGTTGGCAATAAACACGAGGTGTTTGTCAATAAGTGTATCTTCAATAACAACTCAGCCTCTGACTGGGCTGGCGGCGGTGCCATTTTTGTAAACAACATTTGCACGGGTACCGACGTAAAGAATAGCATTTTTAATGGCAACACTGCCAACGGTATGGGTGGAGCCATCTACAATTATAATAATGCCTATCTGAAGTCAACCAACAACCAATATTATGGCAACCAAGCCGTAGAGGGTGGTGCCATTCGTATCAAAGACGATGACATAACAAGTTCTGCGGGTGGCTTTTGGTCTACTGGTGATGTGTTCTATCACAATACAGCAGAGAAAGGTAGCTTCAGTGGTGCCAACAATGGTTGTGGTGGTGCATTGTTCATCTATCTATCACAGTATAGGACATGTGAGATTGTCAACACTAAGTTTGTAGGCAACTCTGCAGACATGCAACAGAAAGCCGGAAGCGGTGGTGCCATCTATTACTTAACAAATACAGGTTTTCTCAAGAGAACCGTTATAGATAAGTTGGACAACTGTATATTCTTTGGCAACAAAGGTATGAATACCAGCAACATCATGAGTGCCACTGATTGGGGTGCTGATATTGCCGATCCAGCTTATGGCTACTCTACAATTACCCCTACTAACTGTAAGTTCCAATTAGCAATAGGAGCGTATACCGAAAAATTAAAATTCACGGATAACGGTGGCAACACTTACTTAAATAAAACCGCCCCTCAACTTCCCACAGAGCCAACCGTAGAGGCAGGACAGGGTTACACTGGCCCCACCAAAGCCGAGATAGGCGAACAAGGCGAGGGCGTGAAGGTAGACTGTAAGCCAATTGTAGAGCGCCCAGAGGTTGACGTGTTGAAACCACATGCCGACATCATCACCAACGACAGTGACAAGCCAGGCGTGAGCAGAACATACGCATCCTACTGTGCCGATGAAACAGAATATTGGGCTAAGTTCCAGAGTATTGGTGGCGAGGGTCCGTTCACCTTTACCTACGATGTATGGAAACAGAAAGGACACAGCACCGAAAAGATTGTAGAAGGTGCCGTAGCGGAAACGCTAAAAGAAAGAGTTCCGATTGAAAGAGAAGTTCCCAACTGGGAGCCTGTTTATGACAAAGACGGAGAAATCACAGACTATGTTCAGAATGGCACCAAGAAGGTAACGGTCAAGGAATTCCCTGACAATGTTACGATAAAGGGTGAAAAGCTCTTCCCTGTTGACAAAGTAGAAGAGGGTTATCTCTACACCATCATCGTGAAGAGCATGACCGATGGCGATGAGCATACCTATTCTTACGATTGTTTGGGCGCAGAATATAATGAGACACGCCAGTTCGCACAGAACACCGGTGCGCAGATATTCTTCAAGCCATGCGTCGTAGCTCCTGGTGATCTTGACTGGGACGATGACGGTATCAGGAACGAGGTAGAGTGTTCGGACATTGCAGAGCCCAACCTCACACCGTTGGTTGACAAAAACGACTTGGGAGAAAGCAAGTGGATACGTTATAGAGATAATGTGAAGACTCAGCAACTCTTCGCTAATATTGTGAAGGATGAGAACTATCTCAATCCTAATCCCACGACTGGTAGGGTGCTTACCTTGTTGCCATCTGTGATTGGTGCGAAAGCTGCAACGGGTGACGAGGCTTATACCGTAGACCTCTCCGATAAGTTTGGATACGAAGCTGGCACGGGTAGAGTAGTCGTAACGGTTCAAAACTACTCATTGGATAGAGATCGCTTTAGAACAAGTAGCGACAGAACTGTCACCACTTGGGAAATTGGAGGAACCATGCATCCGTATGTGCTGATGCAGAGCACCCCAGTTACATCGTTCCACCAGGACAACCAGTTTGGCATCAACGTTCTCACCAATGAGCATGCGTTGTCGCAGACAGAGTTGTACACCAAAATGGACGATGACCGCTACACCGTATACGAAGATCAAGGTACCAAGAAAGTGCTGATAAATAACAAGGACGTGAATCTTACTGATCAGGTAGCATTGTCGTATCTGAACACCGATCCCGGCAAGAAGTACTTTGCGTTTACACAGACTCCTGACCAAACAGGTATTGTGAACACAGTGGTAACGATTATGCTGCCTTGCGATGATGACATGGACGGTATTCCTAACTTCTTTGATGCCGACAGTGACGGCGACGGATGTCCAGATGCAGTTGAAGGTGACAACAAAGACATCACTGAGGACAAGGTTGATGACCAAGGACGTATCAAGGGTGACGTAGACGCGAACGGTGTTCCTGTAGCTGCAAAAGGCGGACAGGGACCTGGCTCAGCTTACAAACCTGAAGAGAATGCCTGCGGCAACAACTATTGGATTGGTGGCGTGGACAACGACTTCAATAACAAGGGCAACTGGACCAACGATGTGCCTAAGGACGGGCAGAGCATCATCTTTGCTAACAACCAGCCCGACATCAAGGGTGAGAAGAAGGAGGCTGAGCGCGACCTGCACTTGCCTGCTGGTAAGTTTATCTCTGTAAACAAGTTGGTGAACAATGCACCGAACCAGAAGATTGAGGAAGGTGCCACGGAAAAGACCGCTGGTCACCCAGCTGTGGTTGTTCCCGCTGACGGTGGCTTAACCGTGAAGAGCGTGGAAGGCTTCGGCACAGACGGTGATAAGGACAAGCTCGTGATGAAGACATCAACCGACGGCAAGAAGGTGGGTACGTTCATCTTGAACAATGAAAATTCATGCAACACTACTGTGTTTGCTACTGTTGAGTTCAAGCCATTGGGTAAGTATGTACAACGTCGTACTGCTGTGGATGACAAGGATGAGACCTCGCCCGACTACAACAAAACGGTATGGGATGAGTTTGACTGGCAGTATATAGGATTGCCTGTTAAACAGACCACGAAGCAGACACGCTCTAAGGATCTTTATATTCGTGCTTACAGTGAGAAACAGAATGACCCCAATCACTATTACCGCAAGTGGACAGACGTTCCTATGGGTAGCGAGATGAAGGCATTCGTAGGCTATGAGGTGGCTCCTGTAACCGATGCAGGTAAGGGTGTTCCCAAGATTCAAGGACAGCTGAACCTCTGCGAGCAGACCATCGAGCTGACACGACAGGCAGATATTGTTACTGCCTCCACGGCTGAAACTCAAGATGCAAAGCGTTACAATTTGGGCCACAACATCGTGGGTAACTCGTTCATGGCTGGCGTGGACATCAAGAACATTAAGCTGGAATCCGGCGAGGCTGGTGTGGACATGGACAACACCGTTTACATCTACACCACCGGTAGTTGGGGTGACTGGAAGAACCAAAATGGAAAGTCTGTAAAAGACAAGGGTGGCTATGAAGCTGTGAACATTGACAAGGCAGGTGAGAATGGTCTTACCAGTACACTGGCACCTATGCAAGGGTTCATGGTGAAATACAACAACCCTGTGTACAGCACAACGACAGGTACACTCACCATTCCTTACACGGGATTGAAGTCTGATGCTGCACCACTACGCGCCAAGTCATTTGTCATGGAAGATGACTTTAACCGTGGTAGTATCATGGTGGCAATGGATAATGGCAAGGTGGTTGACAAGTTCTGGACATACCAGGAAGAGAACGCCACACCAGCCTACGACTCACAGTTGGAAAGTGAGAAGCTGAACATGGGCGAACCTTCTGTATTTGCCACAACCACTGACGGTAAGAATGTACAGATTTCCAGCTCGCCTTCGTTGATAGGAAGCACGTTCAGTGTTGAAACCACTAAGGGTGAAATCTACAACATGGAGCTGAACGCGTGGAGTCTGAACTATCAGAACTTGAAGTTGGTTGACTTGAAGAATGAGACGGTTACTCCGTTTGTTGACAACAAGGCCAAGTACTTCTTCACCGGTGAGGTGGATGGCGTACAGGCAAATCGCTTCGTATTCGTGGACACTCCTGAGACGGATTTCGCCAAGATTCTTGGTTCTGTAACCGGTATCGAGGGATTGACGACTACCCTGACGAAGGGTCAAGCTGAGGTTTACGACCTCTCCGGCGTCAAGATGGGCACCTTTAGCCTGCCGCTCGACGCAGAGAAGCTGAAGGGACGTGTTCCCGCAGGTGTTTACCTCATCAAGGCCACCGACGGCACCAACGTTCAGACCTCTAAGATTGTCATCGACTAAACTCGATTGAATAATCAACAATAATAATGCTCCCGCAGGTTTTCGAGAAGAAGGCCTGCGGTTTTTTAATTCAAAATTCACAATTCACAATTCAAAATTGGGCTAACGCTTAGTAATTCACAATTATTCGCAAGCTCATCAACTCGTCACAATTCATAATTCACAATTAGGCTGCGCGATGATTCTTCGTTCTTCCCTCTTCGTTCTTCACTTATAGTAGTGTCAATTCAATATGCGGTAACGGGAGGTCGTGTAATGTCGTGAACGTCGTTGCAAAATACGCATTATGTCGATGCAGATATTCTTAGATTGTTTGCGCAGCAAACGGGAATATTTTCTGCGATGAGCTACTTGTGGCATAATTTACCCGAATGGAAAATATTCTCTGGATATTCTAAGATACCGCAGAGCGGTGCGGAGGAGTTTTTTTCAATTCAAAATTCACAATTCATAATTCAAAATTAGGCTGACGCAGTGCAATCCCTTGCAATTCACAATGCACAATTATCAATTCACAATTATTCGCAAGCTCATCAACTCGTCACAATCGGTGTGGCGCGTTTCCAATTCAGTCTGAAAGACTGTATTTCAATAGCCCCTGGTTGGAGCGAA
>CAYVGR010000144.1:0-6851 GCA_964450065.1 uncultured Prevotella sp.
CTGTAGCATCTGGATTCTCTTTCAGATAGGTTACGATCTCGTCAACTTTTGATTGCTCTGCAGCTGTAACAGCATATTTGTTGATAGAGAAGAACACATCGCGACGGATAGGCTCAATCTTTTTTACTACTGGCTCTGGAGTTGGTTCTGGAGTTGGGGTTGGTGTTGGGGCAACATACTCCTGAACAGGTTCTGCTACTGGCTCTGGTTTGGGTTCCTTCTTGGTGTAGCTCTTTCCAAGATTGATACGCAAACCGGCTAATGCATTGAAATACCAGTCTGGGTTGTCTGCTTTCTTAGAGTTGTATTTGTCGGTAAGGATATTTGCATTTCCTTCGATAACAAAACTAACAGCATCACTTACGCGGAAACCAAGCTCAAGACCAGCACGGCCAAATGGATTAACTTTTGTTCCATCCCACAAGTTTTGCAACTGATAGTCATCAAGTTTCTTTAAGGTAGCTGCGATGGCATTCACTTCGTCGTTTTTCCAGGCAATATTAGCACCTCCACCTAAGAAGGCTGTTACATTGAAGACACGATTAGGATTCCAACCGCAGAACAAATTGGACAGATTGAACATCAGATCCAATCCTGGAGCGACATAATTGAATTTATAATCAGCGGTATAGGGATTGCCGGTACGAGCCAACTCATAACCGTTCCATCCACCCTTGCTTTGCCATCCATTTGCCTGCAAACGAAGGGCAAAAACCGGGGAGAACTGATACCCAATACCCAGCTGAACATTGGGTGAAATCAACTTGTCAAACTTAGCCTCGCCAAGTGTGTACTGAGCACCTCCCTGAAGGTTCAGGAATGCATGTTTCTTAAACTGATACTCGTTGTTGTCGGCATCAGTGTAAGTTGCTTGCGCAAATGCGGTGGCTACACTCATAGACAACAGAGCCACAGCCATGAACATTTTCTTAAACTTTTTCATAATGATTGTATTTAGATAAAATTAATAATTCATCACAGGCCTGATCAAGGCGCCGAATTCCCGAGGTAGTCTGCTGCAGTAGAAACTGCTACTGGCCGTAGACAGAGCATAGGCATTGGTCTTGGTCGGATCCTTATAAGTAAAGAGACGGTCTGTCCAATACTTTCCAAACGATCCGTTACCAGAAACTGAAGTTCCATTGCTGATATAACCAGCAGCAGGCAGGAAGATATGGTTCTTGGCATTTTTCTTACTTGTAACCAAATACCCGGGAACACCATCTTGGAATGTCCACTCTAACGTGCAATTGTTCTTCAGCTCTTCCACCTCGTCATCGGTTGGCATTCGCCATGTTCCGCCCCACGACACACGGGCTGCATCAAACTTGCTCCCGGCGATGTGGTTCACGGAAACTGAATCGGTGAATGTCCCAGTCAAAGTATCATATCCAGAGGTGTAGCTTTGCTTGGTATACTCGGTCTTATCATTGATTTCGGCCCAAGCGAAATACTTACCGGCATCTGAAGACTTGTTAGCACCTACGTTACGGTCGGCCCACATAACGGACACGCCCAAGTCAACAGCTTTACCAGCTGTAGGTGAGGGCGGCTCTGGTTGAGGGTCTGGATCTGGGGTTGGTGTCGGTGTCGGATCTGTACCTGGATCAGGTGTCGGATCAGGCGTGTAAGTTTCACCTAGTTCGTCATAAACGGCACGGACAGGTGTAAGGATTGTCTTCAAGCTCGTGGTTATTTCTATAAAATTCTTTCCTAATAACTGTGCGTATTTGGCCGAGTTCGGGTCGAAGTCTGCCAACTCTGACGACCAATAATAAGCATCGTCACTAATGCCGTGAGATGAATTGTCAGCACGTCTCCAGCCTGCACATGGGAAGAAAATTTGATTACCATTATTAGATACGATCCACCCCGTGATGCCTTTTCCGTTGTAATCTTGAGTGTACGCCCAAGTACATTTCTCTAATTCCTTCAGCTCCTTGGCTGTAGGCAGTCGCCACTTGCCACCCCACTGCGCACGTGCAATGTCATACTTGGTTCCACCAATGTCTTTTGTGGTCAATCCCTTGGCGTATTCGGTGACATCATTCGAGAATAACTCGCCCGTTGGATCGCCCCAGCCAAAGTAACCTCCATAATCGGATTCGGACTTGGCACCCATGTTCCACTTTGCCCATTTGACCGATAACCCCAAGTCTACAATCTCAGGCTCTGGGAATTTGGGCTGTGTGGTAAATTGTAACTTTTCTCCATAAACGTAGTCGCTACCCACCAAGGCATAGGCCTGATAGTAGTATGTGGCTTGCTGCGTCAAATCTGTAAGCACAAATGTCTTGGTGTTGCCTTTCGGAAGCGTTGTTTCCGAAACCTTAGGACCTCGTATTGGATCCAGATCAACAGGATTCTTGGCATAGCACACGCCATATTCCTTCACCTGATCGAGTCCGCCAGAGAGCGAGACGTTGACATTGGCCGTATTGTCAGTAACCTCAGTAGCAGGAGAGGCAACCGCATATACTGCTTGTACATACTTGCCGTAAACCGGTCGTATGCTACAGCCTACGAAACGTTTCAAGGCTGTTTGCAGCTTGTCTTTATCTGTAAATTTCAACGCAACACCATTCGTCTTATCTGCATCCAATATCCCCGACCAATAATAACCAGCAATGCCTTCCTCAGCCATAATGGCTCCTGTACGCGAACCCGTGACAGGTATGAAAATGGAGTTGGTGTTTCCTGGCTTCTGGCTGGTAACTTGATAACCAGATATGTCATTTTTGGTGGTCCACGTCCATGTACAATGGTCAATCAGCTCTTGTATTTCGTCAGTTGAGGGCAATCGCCATAGGTCGCCCCACTTCTGCTTGGCAATGTCATACTTGCTCATGATGATATTGCCAAGCGGATGCTCAATGGGAAAGTATTTCAGATTGACCGACCTGTTGGTACCTGTAACGTCACCCCATCCTACCAAGAGTCCGGGCTCGGTGTCGGTGCTGGCACCCAAGTTGAAGTCGGCCCATTGTACGGAAAGTCCCAAGTCTACAGGCTGCGCGGTTGCGGGTAGGACAAGAGGATCAGCCTCTCTAAATGTGATGCTGTCCACCTCCCAGGTAAACCATTCAAAGGTCTTGTCAAGAGTGTGTACATAAACTTTCTGCTGCGCCTGAGCCTGAAGGACTGCGGCAAAAAGCAATAATAAAGTCAGTATTCTTTGTTTCATCGTTTGGTTACTTTGAATGAATTTTTGTTGCAACGGATAATGTAGATGCCCTTGGGATAAGCTGCTAAGCTTACTTTAACGCAGTTGGATTGTCTATCCACATGAAGTGGCATACTCTTGCCGTTTAAAGCATAAACGCGAATGCTCGCATGGTCTTTGAGTCCGTCTATTTGTACTGTCTGCCCATCGAGATAGGTAAAAGATACCGCGTTTGCTTGATTATCGATCGGCAAGGACACGTCGGTCGTGTATTCCTCAAAATATATTTCCTGTACGTCTTTATACTCTGCGCTAAAGTCAGACGAAACAATCTTGATTCCATCTGGATAGAAAGTAACGACAGGACGCTCCGAGAGATGAAACTTATACAAATCGCCCGACTTCATCTGAACCATCAATACATCGTCTTCGTTGCTTGCCATGGAAGCTGTATAGAACATGCACAGCAACAGCGACAACATGACTAAAATTCTTGGTCGTCTCATCATTATCTCATTTATCAGTTACTCCGTCCTATTAAATTTCCCTTGATGGTTATGACAACAGGGTTAGGCTGGTCATTGACATAGATGGCCACCTTTTTTAAAATTGGCCCGGGAAAGAAAGGAGTTAAATCTACTTTTATTTTTATTTTGTCACCCAAGTGACGTGTATACGCACCTTTGGGATATTGTACCGTGGTGCAGTCGCAATCGGTCTTTACATCGGTAATAACTAACTCACCGCCACCTTGATTGGTAAAATCGGCGAAGATGGTCTGCACGCGGTGATCAGGGTCCAGATTGCCCAGATTATATTGCAGCGTGGCCAGTTTCAGCTTTGGCAATTCCTTTGCACAAGACAGGGTGGCGCAGCTAACCATGAGCAACACCCACACTAAGAAGCCACTGTTTTTTTTAATGTTTATCATAAACGCTTTCTACGCCCTCGGCATATTCGTCAAGCAAAGTGAGATACCACTTACCGTCTTTCAAAACCGGGTTCAGACATAATGTGGTAATGCCTTTTTCGTCATCAATATTTCCATCCGGACTAATTTGCACAGCAACCTGTACCTCATTGTTCTTGTCACTACGCAGAATAATACCTTTCACAGCGCAATCGTAGATGGGCATGTGCGAATAGACATCGATATATTTTTGCTTAGTTTCGTTTGACAATGGCACGATACTATCGTTTCGTAAAGTATACAGCATGCTGGCTGCAACCTGGAAGTTTTTGTTTTTGAAATTCTCCACATAATTGTCTACGAGACTCTTGATCTCAGACGAGTCTTTGCCAGAATAGTCCATCGAAGCCGGCCGTAGATACTCTGAACGCAATGGGTCTTTCTTCTTATCGGACTTACATCCTACAAGTGTCAATGTCATGCAAAGCATGCATATTGTAAATATGTTTACTCTCATAAAGTTAAATTAAGAAAAAAAGGGAAGGAGTAAATTACCCCTCCCCTTCCTATATGATAATCTAATCTTGGATTAGAACTTTTTAGCGTTATTGGCGGTCTTCTTTACTGTAATGGTTACATTCTCAGTAATATAGCCCCAAATGTACTTCACAGTTACCGGAATCTTGATTTGGAACTCCTGAACAGTAGAACTCAAGTTCTTGTAGGTCAGTGTACCACCATCAGCTGAGGTGTAAACGAAGTCAATGTTCTTGGTTACATCACCCAAGGCAACGAACTTCTTAGGATCGCTCTGTCCCAAGTTGGTCATTACGTTAGGATTGAGACTAATAGACTGTCCGTCTTCAATGCCTTCAATAGACACACCCTCTACACCATAGTACGTCTCATAAACACCACCGATACCTGCAGCTTGATTGCTGTTCCAAGCATCACGCCAGTCGGTGAACTTCAAGAGGTCTGTTGCCTTGATCTTCTGCATTGCAACGTAGCTTGCGTCAACAATAGTCTTGTTAGCATTCTTAGCGTTGATTGGACGGAGGAAGCGAACGTCAAATGTATTGTTCGTCAGAGCCAGATCCTTAGCGCACTCATTCTGAGCCTTGATACCGATGATAGCTTTCACTACGTCGTTAGCCAATGAGTTGTGATCCTTATAGTTCAGCAACGCATGAGCATACTCGTTGTGCTGGTAAGCAATCGTCGTTTCACTTGGATCTTCCGGACTGGTAAGTGTAGCAACAGGTTCTTTAGCCTGATTACCCTTAATCTGAGCATTCAAAGTCTTACCGTCGTCAGACACTGACATTACATAAGTTTTGCCGTCTATGCCCTTGTACTCCTTGCCTGTGTTAGCAGCATCGAATACAACATTGAGTGTCAGCTTGTCAGCAGCATACTCCTTGTTCTGGGTAAGGTCTTTAACAACGTTTATCAAGGTAGTAGCAGCAATTTTGTTGCCCTTGAATACGTCACCAAAGGTGTTCTCCATCTTGTCAGCTGTTCCGCCAGGATTATCCTCGGGAGTCAGCGTGTTGGTATGGATCTCGTCTGTACCAGGGTTAGATGTATTGGTAGCATACCAGTAGTTAGAAATGATGTTGTCAGCCAACTTCACTTCGCCTGCAGGAGTAGAGTCGGTACCTGTGCGCTTGCCAGTCGTGAACGTTACGAATACGTCAGGAAGCTTAGACTTGTCCTTAGACTCGTACTTCACAGCAATCTGTACATTCGCCTTCTTTTCAGTAACAAACAATTGCTTAGCCTGATCAGGTTTCAGCTTCCAGCCTAAGATACTGGTAAGAGTTCCGTCTTCAGCAGAGGTTTCGTTTCTTGTATAAGCATATCCGATAGGCTCTTCCATCTTCTCAAATGTCTTGCCATTGGCACTCATCTTATACTGCTGCAAGCCACCATTCTGTGCATCCTTTACAGGAGAAGTACCATAGTTGGCTTCAAACTCTTCGCGGGTGATTTCCAACATGTGATACAGGTCATATTCTGTCTGGATCCACTTGGTTTCATACTTCCATTCTGTAGCAGGTTCGTTGCACTCGCCGTTGTAAGAGTAGTTGTAGTCAGAACCTTGGTAATCTACATGCTTGTCTGGAACAATGGTAGCAGGATCTTTCTTCTCAGTGATCTTGATACGGATGTAACCATAGTCAAGCTCGTTGCCCTTCTTGTCGAGCAAAGTTACGCGTACTAAAGGTGTACGGCCAATGGTAGCACGAGCCTGATCAGCTCCGTAAGCCTGTTGCTTACCTACATGCTTTTCGTCATACTCAGGCATCTGTGGACGGAATGTGTAACCATCTTCAGGATTGATGGCTGCGTGAGCAGATTCTGAAGTTTCATTCGAACCTAAGTAAAGTGCGGTAATCTCGAACTTATACTCCATTCCATTAGCTTCCAATTCCTCAGCGGTCATCAGCCTGTTAACACCCTTGGCATTGGTGTAATGAACCTCTACGAGCTTGCGGAGATCCAAAGTCTCATTGTAGTTAACAGAATCCTGAGGACCGAACTGTCCGCTTCTAGCAGCTTCAAACACATGCTGCATCAACAGCTGGTGGTGCTTGTGGTCTTTGTCAGGACCGCCCAATACAGACTCGTTTGGACTCTCAACGCCCAAGAAAGGAACGTCGTCACCAGCACGGTGAGCCAACTTCAGGTTCGTGATGGACTCAGCATACAATGTAGCGTAATCAGAAGTGATAGTTCTTTCTGCCACCGTTTGATCCTTGTTCAAGGATACGC
>CAYVGR010000145.1:0-6822 GCA_964450065.1 uncultured Prevotella sp.
GTATTTCAATTAATTCAAAGAGCGAATAGTCCACCTTAACGGGACAGTAGTGTTTTTATATAGATGTAGTAAATTATAAAAAAGAATATAAAGTAGGAGATGGCCTCATAAAGCTGTCCGGGATGGCGAGGAATAGAATCTACTTTCTCAAAAACAAAAGCCCATGGTACATCTGTAGGTTTCTCTATGATTTCCGAATTCATTAAATTACCTAAACGTATGAAAGTAGCCGTAATACATGCACATATGCCCATGTTGTCCAAAACAACCAACATTGGAATGTTTGATTTGCGATGGTATAATACAAGTGCAATGATAAGTCCTATCACTCCACCATGAGATGCTAATCCTTGATAGCCTATGTATTTCCATGTATTGTCATTGTAGAAGCGGATAGGCAGAATCATCTCCACAAAATGAGTAACCGAAGAAAAATAATAATTGTATTCATAAAAAATGCAATGTCCCAAACGCGCTCCTATAAGTGTCCCAAAGAGAACATATATAAATAGTCGTTGCGTTTCTTCTTCTTTAATATTCTCTGCTTTATAGAGTCGATTCATTAAAGTTGCTCCTAAAAGCAAGCCTATAACCCAGAAAAGCCCATACCAACGAGGAGCAAAGCCCCCTATTTGAATAATAGTTTCAGAAGGATCCCAATGTATAAATAAAAAACAACAAGCCATTATCATAATTACATTTAAAAAGATTTGTTAATTGGTGTTCGCTGAATTAATAAATCGCCATGACTGTAAAGCAGCGGACTCTAAACTTTGCAATGGCATTTGCCCATAAATTGAGCTTCATTTCGAAAAGGGCAAGACAAAGTTCCCTGAGGAACTTCATAACGTTCTTGACAAAGTAGCACATTCCTGTCCAACATTCTGCTGATTCCGGAAGCTTGGCTCTGATGTTATTAAATTATTCAGTGAACACTAAATAATGGCAGTCTGTTTAACGCTTTGTCACACTGCGATGACGCTCTATCCGCGTCATGATTAGGGCTCGGCCAGGGTGGCATCAAGCCCTAATCGCAAACCGATGGCTTTTTGAGAGATTCGTGAACAAAATTTTGTTGGTGAATTTTGATAAATCCGAAGCTAAAACATCTGACACCCTACAGTTGCTTCCTGCCCGCCCCGACCACAGAGGCGCAGCCGGCTAATGGCTGCGTTTCGACAGCGGTTCAATCAGTCGGATATACTCCCCGTAGCCTTCGCGTTCCATCTGTTCTTTGGGCACAAAGCGCAACGAGGCACTGTTGATGCAATAACGCAGTCCGCCACTTTCCCGGGGACCATCATCAAACACATGTCCCAGATGGGCATTCCCCACGGCACTGCGCACCTCGGTCCGGTGCATCCCGTGCGACGAATCGTGCTTTTCTTCCAGCAGGTGCCTGTCGATGGGCTTGCTGAAGGCCGGCCACCCGCACCCCGACTCAAATTTATCGGTAGAGAGAAAGAGCGGTTCGCCGGTGGTGACATCCACGTAGATGCCCGGCCGGAACTCATCGTTATATTCATTCTGATACGGCCGCTCCGTAGCGCCATGCTGGGTCACCTCATATTGCAGGTCGGTCAGCTGTTTCCTCAACTCGTCATTCCCCTTTTTTGCATAGTGCCTCACAGCCTTCGCGGGACGGTTGGCTTGGCGTGCCATTTCAAACAGCGCCTTCGGAACATGACAATATCCACCCGGATTCTTTTCTAAATAATCCTGGTGATAGTCTTCCGCCCTGTAAAAATTCTTCAGTGGCAACACCTCGATCATCACTGCCCTGTCGTATTGCTTGCGTAGCTTGTCCATCTCGCCGCGTATCATGGGCACGTCAGCCGCGTCGGTGTAGTATATCCCGGTACGGTATTGCGTGCCCACATCTCCTCCCTGTCGGTTCAGCGTTGTGGGGTCGATGGTCTGGAAATAGAGCTGTAGCAGCAGCGAGAGCGACAACTTGTGCGGGTCATACACCACGTGAACGGTCTCTGCAAAGCCCGTCTTGTCGGTACACACCTCTTCATACGTCGGGTCTGTCCCCCGCACGTTGGCATATCCCACCTCGGTTTCAACCACGCCGTCGATCTGCTTTAAGAACTGTTCGGTACCCCAAAAGCAGCCGCCGGCCAAATAGATTTCAGCTTGTTGGTTCATTCTATTTTCCTTTTCTTTTAATGACTGCGCCCTGCCATGACAGTTCACGAAAAGCACGGCGAGCATCAGGCATAGGGTTTGTAATGCGAATTTACTCATTTGATATAATGTCGATTAAATATACAAATTTATCGAAAAATACGAAATGCCACAAAAAATATTTCTTTAAAAAATACAATAGGCCTTTCCCGCTGACAATCCTGCTCAAAAATGTAAAAGAATCTTTGCAAAAAAAGTGTGTTGATTTTGAGAGCATCCAGAGCAAAAGACGCCATGTTTTCGCCGTTAAAATCAATCCAAATGAGCAAGAAAATTCAAAGCCGATGCGGTTAGGCTTTCATCGCAGTGCGGTTTGAGCCTGAACGCTGCGCGACGGAGCCGCGATCGCCGTGCGATCAGACTCTAACCGCACGGCCTTTGGATATCTAACCGCGACCGACAAAATAAGGGAACAATAGTCCGGATTGGTAAATCGCTGACTGTTAGCTCGTTGCAAATATTGCAATTTTTTCGCGTATTTCGTCCTTCGAGATTTCTTTTTTTCAATTCGAAAAACCTGCGGAGGTGTTTGTAATAAAATTTACATATAGCGGGTTACATGGGGGAAGCCCTTCCCTCCGCGAAGCGTTGGTTGTTCAACATGCCCATCCTGTAATCTTAAAATAATATGGGGTCTGCCAAACATATTTTCGAGGCAACAGCTTTGAGTCTTCGTAATTTTTAGTAACTTTGTCCCTTGTTATTTTTATACAAACAAAATTCTACGTTATATGGGAGGCATCTTTGGAACAATCTCTCAAAGGGATTGCGTCAACGATTTATTTTATGGTACTGATTATAATTCTCACTTAGGTACTAAGCGTGCCGGTATGGTTACGTTTGACAAGAAACGGGGATTCAACCGGTCTATTCACAGTTTGGAAAGAAGTTACTTCCGGTCTAAATTTGAGGACGATCTTGATAAATTTTGCGGTAACCAGGGGATAGGAGTCATCAGCGATACCGACCCGCAGCCCATTATCGTGAATTCTCATCTGGGACGATATGCAGTGGTTACGGTGGCTAAGGTGAATAATTTGACCGACATTGCCGATGACCTGCTCAAGCATCGTATGCATCTCAGCGAGTTGTCGGCCAACACACTGAACCAGACGGAGTTGGTGGCTCTGCTCATCAATATGGGCGACTCGTTCGTAGAGGGTATCAACAATGTTTACCGCCGCATCAAGGGGTCGTGTTCCATGCTTGTTCTTACCGAAGACGGCATCATTGCCGCGCGCGACTTCCTGGGGCGCACCCCGCTCATCATCGGGCATAAGGAGGGTGCATACGCGGTGTCGAGCGAGTCGTCGTGCTTCCCCAATCTGGAATACGACACTGTGCGCGATGTTGCCCCGGGCGAAATCGTGCGCCTCCGTGCTGATGGCGTCGAGGTGTTGCAGCAGCCCGCCGGCGAACAGCAGGTGTGCTCGTTCCTATGGGTATACTACGGATTTCCCACCAGCACATACGAAAATATCAATGTAGAAGAGGCGCGTGAGCGAAACGGACGTATGATGGGCGAGGAGGACGACACGCCGGCCGACTTCGTTTGCGGCATCCCCGACTCGGGTGTCGGCATGGCTGTGGGCTATGCGCAGGGACACAATATACCTTATCGCCGCGCCGTATTGAAATACACGCCCACCTGGCCCCGCAGCTTCACGCCGAGCAATCAGGCTCGCCGTAACTTAGTGGCCAAGATGAAGCTCATTCCCAACAAGGCTTTTCTGAAGGGACAGCGCGTGGTGTTCTGCGACGACTCTATCGTGCGGGGCACACAGCTGCGCGACAACGTGCGCACTTTCTTCGATGCTGGTGCCAAGGAGGTGCATGTGCGCATCTCGTGCCCACCATTGATCTACGGGTGCCCATTCATCGGGTTCACCTCGCAGAAGAGCGATATGGAACTGATTACGCGACGTATCATCGACGAGTTTGAAGGCGAAGGCACGAAGAATCTCGAGAAATATGCCACCACCGATTCGCCGGAGTATCAGCGCATGGTGGACGAAATTGCCCGCCGGCTGGGTCTCACCACGCTCCGCTTTGCCAAGCTCGAAACTCTCATCAAGAGCATTGGCCTGCCCAAATGCAAACTCTGCACCCACTGCTTTGATGGCAGCAGCTACTGCCATACGCGGGAAAAGGAATGATGAACGGTAGAGATCATTCGCTCTTTACAACACTAATCATGCACGGATAGGAAAAGGCTACCCGTTTGTTTTTATACCTGTAACCTTGTTGCATTGAGAACAATTGGTTATCTTTGCCAAACAATGAGAACAGCATGAATGGCATGAAACAATACAATTTAGGATTTATATCAGACAAGGATATCTATGAACACGTTAAAAACACGGTGTTGCAATATCGGCGAAGTGTCTGCTTGCAGGAATTTAACAAGAATATCATCGATCCTATTAAGCTTACGTTCGACTCTAAAATATACGGGCAGTCGATAAAACAGACTATCGAGTCCGAGTGTATTCGACAAATAGACAAATCCAACAATAATAAAATCGGATATTTCCACCAATACCTGTCCAAGTATGCTGGAAGCGGCTGGGTAGTTCCTCCTAACAAGACAAGTGGAGGATTCGACGTGTACAACGATAACCGGAAGATATACGCCGAAATGAAGAACAAGCATAACACGATGAACTCCTCAAGCACATCGGCTACCTATCTGAAAATGCTCGACAAAATAATGCGCTCGGGATCTTCAGACACGATGTGTTATTTAGTAGAGGTTATCTCTAAGCGGTCTCAGGATATCGTATGGAGCGTGACGGTAACAAACAACGGCCATAAAGAAGTGTACAACCATCCAAATATCCACAGAATATCTATTGATAAGTTCTACGAGATAGTCTTTAATGACAAGCACGCTTTCTTTAAGCTTTGCAAGGCCTTGCCGGACATCCTTGACGATATCATCAACGATGATGCTACTATCAGATTATCAAACACGGTGTATGAGGAATTAGACAAGTCGGACTTTTACCGGAGCCTATATATGTTGGCTTTCGAAACATACGAGGGCTTTGAACATTTTTAATATGGAAAACAAAACAATACCCGCATCTCATTTTGCGGATATCATGGGTGTATCAAAACGCACACTCGACTCTTGGAACCAGAGCGGGAAGTATCCTGTTCATGAGAATCAGGAGGGTGATAAATATTTGTTTTTAAAAGACATATATAATGTTCCCGATGTAAGAGAGATGATCGATTCCGACTGGGAAAAGGAAATGCAAACACATCCCCTGAGGCATTATACCAGCATAGAGCTGTTTGCCGGAGCGGGGGGCTTGGCTTTGGGAATGAGCATGGCAGGTATTCAACATGTTATGCTTAACGAGCTAGATCACGATGCATGTAGTACGCTTAGGAAAAACCGTCCGGAATGGCATGTTGCCGAAGGAGATATTCATCGGCTCAACTTTTCAAGCTATCATAATAGGGTTGACCTGCTAACGGGCGGATTTCCATGTCAAGCCTTTAGTTATGCGGGGACAAAGGGAGGTTTTTCCGATACAAGGGGAACTTTGTTCTTTGAACTGGCGAGAGCCGTGAAAGAGGTTAATCCTAAAGTATTTTTATGTGAAAATGTCAGGGGATTGGCCTCACACGATAAGGGGAGAACGCTCAACACCATTAAGAACACCATTAGAGAATTAGGATACGTATTGGTAGAGCCAAGGATTCTGAAAGCGATCAAGTATATGGTGCCGCAGAAGCGAGAGCGCATTATCCTTGTCGCTGTCAGAAATGATTATGCCGAAAGGGTAAACTTTCGATGGCCGTCACCCTATCATAGGGTGATGACGTTACGTGATGCCTTTTATAAAGGAGACTTATATGCATCAGATGTTCCGCCGTCAGCAGGACAGGAATACCCGGAAAAGAAAAGAAGGATACTCGAAATGGTTCCCATGGGCGGAGATTGGAGAAATCTTCCTGAAGATGTGGCTCGAGATTATATGGGAGGAAGTTATCTGCTTGGAGGTGGCAAGACAGGGATGGCAAGGCGGCTGTCGCTCGATGAGCCAAGTCTTACCCTAACATGTTCTCCTGCACAAAAACAAACAGAGCGGTGTCATCCCCTGGAGACCCGACCTCTTACTGTCAGGGAATATGCCCGAATACAGACCTTTCCGGACTCTTGGGAATTTGTTGGCAGCATGGCATCCCAATACAAACAGATAGGGAATGCTGTTCCTGTTAATCTGGCATACGCCATTGGACGCTCGGTGGTTCGCCTACTTAATGATATTGAAAGATTAGGCCATTAATCCACAAGTCCCCCCCGCCTCCACGTCACGGTGTGTGCTTACCAACCAGATGCATCATGATGTGACGTGGAGTACGGTGCATATTGTCTATAACAAATGGGCATTACGTCGCAGCGACAGATTTCGGTATACCAAAAACATACGGGAGCATGCAATAATATGTCATGCTCCCGTATGTTGTTACGACGCTTCAGCGTATCGTCTTTTGCCCGCTTACTTCCTAATCACGGTCTGTATGGCCGTAAACTCATTGGTGGCATCGATAATCTGGAGCATTTTGTCCCAGTTGGCTGCCGGCTCATGCTTGTGGTTATAGGTTCTCACCACATTG
>CAYVGR010000146.1:0-3665 GCA_964450065.1 uncultured Prevotella sp.
TCTATTTTCTGCAAATTTAAATCTTTTCAGTGAGAATAGCAAGCAATTTATACAAATTCTTTACCCTTAGCAGAAATCTGCCGGCATTCTCACTCTGATTAGTCAAGAGAGGGCTACTGCTGTCCGGCCTTCGGTTCTTTCTTGGCCAGCATCACCACTTGATATACAAAGTCGGTAATCCACTTTTGGGAGAAACCCAAACGCTGGTTGTATTTACGGATTCCCATTACCGTCTTGATAACTCCGGCATCGCTGAAGTTGTTCTTCGTGAAGATATCGCCCACAGTCTTCTCCGTCATTGTATATACGGCTTTCTTGAAAAAGGACGGCACACGCAACTTAAACCTCATCAGGTTGCCAACCACCATCATCAAATCCTGTGTAAAGTTCTGAAACTGTATCAGATATACCTGAACATCGGTTATCTTCTTACAGTTCTTGCGCACACTCTGATCTATCTCCTTGAAGAAGCTGTCGTCGGCTCCGTATATCTTTTTCATCATTTTCCTGCAATGCACCTTCTCTCCCACCCCAAGCTTGTTGTTTTGGGTGGGCACGCGCAATGTGGTCTTAAACATTCTGAGATCGGGCAGCATGGCAAGGTTTGTGATACCTAATTGAGCAGCGAGCGTGGCTTGAAAGTAGACACGCACCAGCGTCATGTAGTCTTCCATGCCACCGGTTTTTTCTTCCCGCGGTTTATTTCTGAATAATTTTGATAATATTCCCATTCTTTTTCTTTGTTTCAAACAAACTAATCCTATAAATTATTGCAAAAATAACACAATATCATGAGAATTCAAAATTATTTTCCGACTTCCGCATTTTCTCTTAGCATAGTCAACCCGTGAGTACAAACACAAAACTCACAGCAGACTAACCAATGAGGAATACTTCAGAATCGCTCTCGACTGACTTAAAAGGCGATAAAACTCACGGGCAGAGTTCTTCACATAAGCCTGCCTGAGTTGGTGGATACACCCTTCCATGCCGTCGTTGGCAGTCTCCAATGGTATGGCCACCAATCCGTCTTCGTCGTGAATTGTAGCTTCTGCCAGTACAGTGATGAGCCTGCTCTGCCTGACGAGCTTCAACAATATGCTCACATCATTCAGTTCTATCCTCACCTTGGGCTGTCCACCCATGCCTATCGTTTCATCAAATGCATTCCGAGCCTGCAATCCACGCGCCGGGAGAGCCAAGTCAAAAAGCATGAGCTCATCGACTGTTATCGACTTCCGACTGGCCAACGGATGGGTGTCGCTCACCACCACCGACAGCCGGTTGTCAAACAAGACGTGGCTCTCTATCTTGTCGTTCATGGCCGTTGGCTTGAATGCGAGCACAAAGTCCACCTCACGTTGTTGCAGCATGTCCATCAGCTCGCCCATCGTCTTATAATACACATTCAGCCTCACGTTGGGGAATAGCTTCATAAACTCCAGGACGGTTTCGGTGAGCAACGGACTGAAGGAGAATGTCGCGCCAATGTTGAGTTCTCCGGCCAACATGTTTTTCAAATCCTCCATTTTCTGCACACACACATCGGCATCGTTCACCACGCATCGCGCATATCGGCGCAGATGCTTCCCTGCCTCGGTGAGCGAAACCCCATGACTGTTCCGGTCGAACAGCACGGTATCAAATTCCTGCTCCAACTGCCTGATTTGCTGCGAAAGTGTGCTCTGGGTAATAAACAAAGCTTTTGAAGCTTCCGAAAAGTTCAGAAGCTCTGCCAATTTAAGAAAATACCTGATCTGTCTTAACTCCATAGTCCCAACCGTCATCAATACATATTGCGGGTCACGCGGTAAGACACTCTGTTGAGAATAAAGATGGGCAAGGTGACGCCCAGCACCATCCCGAGAATATCAAACACACAGGTGAACCCATTAGATGTGCAAAGGTACAAATAATGGTTGAATAACTCCTCGTCCTGCGTAAACAAACACATCACCATTCCTTCCACCGTGCGATAGGCATACATTCCGGGAATCATGGGGAGCAACGACGGAAACGAAAACGTCTCGGGCGGACACTTGGCCTTGTTGGCCAACCCCACTGCCATAAAACCGATGACTAATGCTGCCACAAAACTGGCTACAATCAGGCTCTCCTGATGATAGCCATTGTTCATCAGAACGTATCTCACCCCATGTCCCGTGCCGGATATGAGTGCGCAATAGGGATAAGCGTTGCGTGGCGGATTGCTGATGCTCGCAAAACCTATACCGGCCAACGCTCCAAAGAAAGCATCCTGTAAAATACAAAGAAAAAACATCATGATGATAACACTTCTTTTTAAACTAAATCATAAATTGTCGCCGCGATGATTCCCACACGGCCTCTTGCCTGACTTGTAACAGTCCCATTTAAAACATGCGGAGATTCATCAACAGGATGCCCGCAGCCAGTCCCACGGACAGACAGAATGTAAGTATCATGGCATTCATAAACCTGCTGAACGACACGAGATACTGTCCTCGAATCATATCGCTGATGCTGTTGATATAGGGGATGCCCGGAATGAGATAAAGCACCGACGTGCCCAGAGCCACCTCGGGTGTGGAACCCAAGTCGAACACATAGCCTGCCGCACCGATCACCGCTGAGAAAAAGGCACACAGGATAAACACCACCTTGTCGTCGATGTGCTCGTCGAGCAGCACTTGCTTGAAACGAAAGCCCGCGAAAGTGGCCACAAATACCACGGTCATCGCCACCCCGTCGCCTCCAAACAGTCGACAGAACGACATGTTGGCCAGCGAGGCCAGCAGCAACACGAGCCATTTGTTGGTGGGCGGCGCCGAGATAATACGGTCAAACTCGCGCTGTGCCTCCTCCTGGGTCACCCGCCCATCGGCAATATTCCAGCTCAGCTTGCTCAGCTGCGTGTTTTTGTAGAAACTGATACCCGTATGGGGCACCTTTTTAATATATACCTGCGCCTGACCCGTACTTGCGTCAGAATGGGTGAGATGAATACTGCCCGGCATAATCATCAGCTCGAGACTCAGATTCCACGCCCCCGCAATACGGTTCACATTTTTCTCTATACGCGTGCATGTGGCCCCGCATCCATAAAGCCAGGCTGCGTAATCGGCCAAAAACAAACACGCGTGTATAGAATTTAAGGGTTTTGCTGGCATATGTTTAGTCTTCCCAGTCGTAAACATCATACTCGTCAGAGATCTCAAAAATCTTTTTGTTACCTACGTACCTGCGCATTTTCGCAGCCTCACGCAAAATGAACAACACAAAAAGAAAAATTACCACTACACTCCAAATAACGGCTTGACTTCCCATAATAACTTTGAATTTAATTTTTATTGTTTTGACACTGCAAAGTTACGCCAGCCGCCACAACTCTCCTCGCCTTGGCTACGCAATGTTCCTATACCTGCAATCGCCAAAGCCTCTACCCCGGAAGCGTCCTTCCCCTCCCCCATGTCCATTCTTCCTCGCCGCATGTCCCCCGCGCCAGCACCCACTACACTCCTGTCCTCAAACCGATACACACTCCTACATCCCCTGATTAATGCCGGAATCCAACCCCTCACTCTTTCGCTCCATCTGTCTACTCCCCTTGCTTTGAAATCAAAAATGCAACATATGGCCTTTGCAATTATAGATAGCAGCGATTTGAAAAGTGAAGAATGAAGAAT
>CAYVGR010000146.1:3675-6773 GCA_964450065.1 uncultured Prevotella sp.
GAGCCGAGCGGAGGAGTTTTCAATTCAAAATTCATAATTCACAATTCAAAATTAGGCTGCGCGCTGATTCTTCATTCTTCACTCTTCACTCTTCTCTCTTAACTCTTCACTCTTCCTTTTTACAATTAACCTTCCACCGTTTCTGTTGCATCAATTTGCTCAACGCGCAGCCCAATTTTGAATTGTGAATTTTGAATTATGAATTGCAAACTCCTCCTCTCGGCTTCGCCGAATCTTAGAATATCTGGAGAATATCTTATTATAGCCAGAAAAGCTCATCGCAGAAAATCTTTACGTTTGCTGCACAAACAATATGAGAATATCTCCAAAACCTCAACGCGCCAGCTTAATTGTGAATTGAAAATTGTGACTTATGAATTAAAAAAATCTGGGAGGGAAACGATTCGTTTCCCTCCCAGATTTTTTTTACCATGGCTTCCGCCCGCGGGCGTTACCACCCATAGGTACCATATGTTTCTGTATCATCCCAACTGTACTCCTCGTCCCACGAGTCCAAGTCGCCGCCTTGCCACTTCTTTCCATAGGCTTCATCTGTATCTTCATCTGTCCTTCGGATAGAGATGGTTTCCATCATGCCGGCATTCGTATCCATTTTAATGATTTCTGTGCGTGGCGACAGGTAGGTACGCCTATCGCCAGCAGCGTTGCTTATATTTTTATCTTCTCTGTTCATCTTTATTTCGTCTTTAATGTTTTCTTACCCTTCATGATATACATGCCCGATGGCAGACTGTCGAAGTTGGTGCCTACATAGCGTCCGTCGATGGTGTATATGCGCTGTGCACCTTGCTGTGCGTCGGCATCATTTGTCACATCGCTGATGCCCGTCGTCTCTCCTTCCGAGAGTACCATGAATTGCTTGGCACCTGAAGCACCCCGCGCAAGACAAATATAACCACGGAATGGCGGTATGTCATAACCTACAGGCTTACCATTCTTCATTTGCACCCATACATCAATTTCTTTCTCTCCGTCTATGGTATTCTCCTTCTTTATGTTCAGCACATAAGGTCTATAACTATCTTCACCATAAACATTAAAAGGAAGCTTTTCAGTACTGCCATAGAAACCGAAGGACTGCTCAGGATTCGTGACGGTGAAACCAACAGACATTAAGCGTCCATTGGTTCCATTATACTTACCAGTTGGCGACTTAGCTATTTCCACGTTGTTTGCCGTAAATGTCTCGGAGGTATAACTTTCTCCATCGGTGATGCGCAGGAGATATGGCTTGCTCGCCTCGAGCGTGCTGCCGTCAGGTATTGAATTGAAGACATAGAATTCTGTATCAACTGGGTAACCGTTAGGGAACTGAGGGAACTCATCAAGTTTAATACCATCTGTGAAATATTTTTTCGTGTACTTATAGTCCAACTTGTATGCGCGTATGCCTGGCTTCAATGTCACGGCGTACGGTAGAAAGATGGTGAAGCAGTGCTTGCCATCAGCAAACTTAGAGAAGTCGCGGTAAGAGGTCAGGGTGTTGTTATCTCCTTCATAATGAGCGACCGTTAAATCGGTGTTGTAACCACGTTTTATGGTTTGTTTGTTAATGGTCATATTGCATTTGTTGTAAACCACTTCACTGGCTTTGATGGCATAAGGGAACTCGTAATCTGCACCATCTTGCAAGCTCAGCTTGGTACATGTACCGTCGCCCTTGACAAAGTTCACGTCCTGACCATCTGCAATGGTGATGTCCGCTGCATCGGGAAGATAAACAACGGTGTGGGTTGGCAGTCCTGCCGTGATAGTCTTGTTCGGATTGGCATCCGTGTTAAATGCTCGCGACAAATTCTTCAGCTTGCTTTTGGCATCTACGCTGCTCATGTTGCGCAAGTCTATAAATTCCAAATCGGGGCAACCTTCAAGAATTCCCGCACCAATCTTGCAATTGGCACTGCCCTTCAAGGTAAATCCTGTCAGTTTGGTATTTCCCGCAAAGGCACCATCGCCTACTTCCTCAACTTGCTCTTCAATTACAAAATCACCTGATATAACGCCGTTTTCAAAAGCCCTTGCGCCTATTTTCTTTACTACAGACAAGTCGTTGAAACTTTTGATATCCGCATTTGCAAAAGCTCTTTCTTCTATGGAAGTCACAGAAGAAGGAATGACAAATCTATAAAGTTCATTAAACGCGTTTTCAAACATGCCTGTAGGGATGGTATTAAGACCTTCTGCCAATTTTACTGTGCCGTTGAATTCAGCAAAAGATTCCACGCCCGACCGATAGTCTGTAACGGCAGGGTCGAGATTGCCATACATCGCTTTAATTTTGGCATCATCGGTTGGTTCGCCAATCTTCGCTGTTGCAGGGATGGGCGCCTTTCTCTTATCTTGTCTTATTTTAAATAGTGTACCCTTGAAAGCTTGATATCCCACGAATGTTATCTTTGGACACATAAAGGTTGACGTTGAAAAACTTCCTTCAAAGGCTTGTGGACCTATGGCTGTTTCGCCAAGAAATTCGATAGGTTCATCTGTTTTCGAATATTTAAATTTACTTGGTTTTCCTTTTTTTACAACTTTATAAGGTGACAAATTGTTTATAAGGTGACAAATTGGTCTTGTAGAAGGCACGCCAACCGATGTACTTCAGATTTTCCGGGAAATTCAACATCGTAACACTGCATTGATAAAAGGCAGCATCCTCAATGGCTTCTATCGTTTCAGGAAGCTCCACATTACCAAATCCCCTTTCATTGATGAACGCATAGGAGCCGATGGCTACCACTGTCCAGTCAATATTGTTATGCTTGATAGTAGCCGGTATTATTACTACAGGAATAGTATGTTCCATTTCTGCTTTTGGAGTTTCTGATGTAAATACTGATTCAAGTATAAATTCTTTTTTTCCTGTAGTTGGCACTGTCGCCTTGTAACCTTTCAAATCGGGAGAGATAGCGAGATCATCCGCGATACCCTTTAACTCTACTGCCCTGGCTTGTGCCTTATTCAAATTTTCGTTTCCGTATGTCAACTTCACGGTATGGTTCACAGCATCCACCACCTCATACCAATAGCTAGTCGACCCTCAAAAAGGCGACATCGCATTTTTCATATAGACCTGCGGG
>CAYVGR010000147.1:0-1078 GCA_964450065.1 uncultured Prevotella sp.
ACCCTAATGATGGGGTTGTCGTCGTTCATCAGGTCGCATCCCGGCAGATAACGCAGCCACATGCTTACTTGGGTGGATTTCCCCGTGCCGCTCTTGGCGATGAAGGCATATCCGTATCCGTTTTGCCTTACGAGGGAAGCGTGTATTAATACGGTTTGCTTTTGACTGCCGGCAAAGGAGAATATCATCATCAGTGCATTGTTCAGTCCAAAGCACCGCATGTTGTAATTGCCGTTAAGGGCACAGTAACACTTGTTGAAATCCTTGTTGCTAATGAGCAAACAGCAGTCCGCTCCCCTAATATCCTTGATGATATATTGATAGCCACCATCGTTGAGCAGGTCTACAATGGTATCACCGTTGCCAGTATCAAACGTTCTTATTCGTTCCCTTGTGTTTTGGGGTCTTGGTTTTAGCGAGTCGTCTACTATGAGTTGAAACAGCGGTGCTTCTTCGTTCAGGGCATCTACCCTGAATGGTTCAAAAGAGGGGAGCAAGTGTATGCCATTCCGACTGCTTCCCTTAAAAACTATTTGGACATTAAATTCTGCTATCCGGAAATTATGAATGTTTTTTTCTCTCATGTCCGGTTATCTGCCATTTCCGTTTAATCCCTCTTCTTCTGCCTTGATAGGAAGAAACATAAAGTCGGATGCCTTGAGGTATTTAATGGTGTATTGACCACCTTCGAGATACCGTTTGCGCATGGAAAGAAACTTCTTGTCTGCTTCCTTGCGAGTCAAGGCAAATGAAGTGATGCAAGTTGCGTTGGCAAAACCGTTGTCGGCCAAATAGTCGCGCAATTGGTATGAATAGTTATTGCGGCCGTAAAGGAATTTTGTTTTGGAGTCGATATAAGCCGAATCCATCTGCTGCACTTCGGTAAAATAAACTGTGGAATCGTTGAATGAGGCTGCAAAGCCAAACATATATACAGTTTTGGCCTTGTTGGCGGCCGACATGGTAAGGCATGCTAACATCATGGTTGCACACAGCAGGTATCGTTTTAAGTTCATATTAGCGTTCACGTTATGTTGTTTGGAGCACAAAGTTACGAAAAAAACTTCTTAATGTTCTT
>CAYVGR010000147.1:1178-3842 GCA_964450065.1 uncultured Prevotella sp.
GTACTGACGTATTTTTTTCTCACACAGGAACTTGGCATAATAGAAGTCGTGAGTACCACGGTTGTTGATAAGCGTATCGTATGCAAGATAATCCACAAAGGCTTTCCTGTATTCCCCTGCATTATCGTAATATTGGGCACGTGCGAGAATATAAGGTGCGGCAGCCATACCGTCCTGTACGTTGACAGCAGAGTCGAGCAGAGCGACAATCTCTTCGCTTGGCATCTTGAGTTGAGCCTTGCACTGTGCAGCCTCATAGAACAGCTCACCATTCTTTGCCAAGTCCGTGTTCTGTAGTTCGGTAAACATGTCTAAAGCCTCTTGATAATTACCTTGGGCGTATATAATCTTTGCCTGCAGATGCTTGTAAATGGGCAAAGGTTTTATTTTGTCGGCTTCTTGAGCTATTTTCAAAGCCTTCTGATAGCTCCATTGGGTATAGGTTGTGTCTTGTTTGTAGGCAACTGCCCTATACATGGCTTGGGCATAATCATGATAAGCCAAGTCTTTTTGGTCGGCTTTCTTCACTTCCTGCTCAAAGGTTTTGTCTGCCATGTCGAGATTACCCTGCGACACATAGCGTGCGGCTCGGGTTTTATACCCTTCGGTAGAAGTAGGAAACTGCCTGATAAAGTCATCAATATAGGCTTCATACCTTGTGCTGTCGGTTTGTTGTCCGGCAACCATGAGCATGAGGAGGGCCTGCTGCTCATCCGTGGGGAGAGCCGGTCGAATGCCTGTTGCCCGCATTGTCGGGTCGTTGATAGACAGCCCGTTAAGCTTAAATGTGTTAATCAGACGCACGTCTGCCGAATAAGCCTGACCACCATTCTTGTGCCGTTGCATAATACCCAACAGTTCGCCTTGCTCGTTAAGCAGCGGACTTCCCAAGTCGGTGTTCGACACATCCACGTCGTTGAACAAATAATAATTATTGGTAGTCATAAACTTTTCGGTGCTCTGCGGCTTCAGTTTCTTGACCGAGGGTTTCTTTAAATCGTAACCTACCAAGTAAGTTGTTGTTGCGGCGGCATCGGAACTGGCCATGGACAGCCCCACACTCGTCCTGTCTTTGATTTGGAATTGGCAGATATCGTAAAGTTCCGATACGCCCAACATCACGTCAATATCGTGTTTTTTGCCTTTCGCATCAACGATAATGGCTCGATCTGCCCCGACAAAGGGATGCCACATGGCAATGCCCTTGCCGTTGGAACCTACAAAGACACCATAACCGGAACCATGGATGGAGCCGTCAGCCTTGAAGGTTGTGAGTGTGAAAACGCTCTGTCCGGCTTTCTTTACGGCCGAAGGCTGGGCAAGTAGGGGCGTTCCGGATAGAATCAGGAAGACAACAGACAATATAAATAAGATAGGTTTACTCATCGATACGAATTATAAATAGTGTTATTTGGAAATAGAAGCAGCGTTGCCCAGAAGCGTGCGTGCGTTTTCAACAGCTGCTGCAGAAATGTCGCTTCCGCTCAACATCTGCGCCAATTCTTTCACTCTCTCCTCATCAGAGAGTTTTTGCATTTGGCTCACGGTACCTTCGGGCGTGTCTTTTTTGCTCACCTTATAATGTACATCTCCCAATGCTGCTATCTGCGGGAGGTGGGTAATGGATATCACCTGACGGTTGTTGTTGGCCATTTCACGCATGATGTGTGCCATCTTCTCTGCTATCCGACCGCTTACTCCCGTGTCGATTTCATCGAAAATAATGGTGGGCAGTTTGACGGCACCGCTAATCATGGCTTTCAGCGACAGCATGATGCGGGCTATTTCTCCACCTGATGCCACTTGTGATATGGGTTGGAGCGAGGTGTTTTTGTTGGCACTGAAAAGGAAAGAAACGATATCCATGCCATCTGACGAGCATTTTTTCTGTTCAAACTCTATGGCAAACCTTACGTTGGGAATACCCAGAGGTTTCAGGCGAACCTTCATTTCACTCTCAACTTTAGCTGCAGCCTTTTTGCGGATATTGCTCAGTTCCTTGCCCAACTCCATGCATTGGTTGTAGCTTTTGTCTGCCATGGTCTTGAGCTCTTGCAGTTGTTCAGTGCCGTTCTCTATATTCTGCAGTTCCTCACCAATAGCATTTCGCTTTTCGATAAGCTCTTCTACGGTGTCAACATGATATTTTCGCTCGAGCGTGTATATCAGGTCGAGGCGGTCGGAAAGCGTTTGCAACAGCTGGGGGTCAAAGCTAACATCCTCGGCCCGTGATTCAACTTCGTCGCTGACATCTTTAAGTTCGATGTAAGCAGATTTCAGCCGTTCGACGATTTCTTTCAAATCGGGGCACACATCGAGAATGTTTTCCAACTGACTGATGCTTTCTCTTACCTGGTCTATAGCTCCGACCGATTCACCCGAAAGGCAGTTGCAAGCTGTGTAAAGTGCGGTCTTGATTTCTTCAGCATGGTTTAGAGTCTTGAGTTGCTGTTCCACATCGTCTTGCTCGCCCTCTTCGAGCTTGGCGTTGCAAAGTTCCGTATGCTGGAATCGCAGGAAATCTTCATTCTCCTGATTCTCCTGATAGTGTTTTTCAAACTCCTCATACTTCTTCTGTGCGTTACGATAGGCTTGGTATGCCTCCTTGTAAGCAGCCAGCTGCTTCTCGTTTGCAGCCATGATATCCACTACGCTGAGCTGGAA
>CAYVGR010000147.1:3942-6751 GCA_964450065.1 uncultured Prevotella sp.
GCATTTGCTTTGGTCGGCTTTAATCTGCTTGGTGTCAGCTCTTTGACCCAACAACAAGTTGATAGCACCCAGAATGATACTTTTTCCTGCTCCGGTTTCACCGGTAATGACCGAGAAACCAGGATATAAAGTAATATTTAATTCGTCGATAAGGGTGAAGTTCCTGACGTACAGTTGTTTTAGCATGAACTTTTATTGCTTGATTTTTTCCCATGCGTTGTTTTGGGAAGCATTAATGGAAAAGAGGATATCGTAGACCGTTTCTTTCTCCTTTTGTGTACCTTTTCCCTTGTATATATTTGCTAATTCATCTCGTTTATAATCCGTCCATATCTGCGGGAGCATGCTTGTCGGACGTTCTTCGTGGCATTTTTTCAAGTTGTTTTCTATTGCCGTACTCACCTCCGTACGCCCACGCTCCACATTATTGGCCATTTCGTCGAGTCCCTTGCGGTAATAATCGTATTGCAACTGGCGGAAGGGCTGCATGGCACCATCCATATAATCGTTGATGATAGCGAAGCGATTGCGGTCGCTGTCAAACGATTTCCAGCCGGTGAAATCGAGGTTTTGTGCATTGTTGGCCAAGTTCATGCAGCGTTGCAGCACGTCCTCACCACCCATTGGAGCAAAGCTGTCGAGATTCATTCCGATGAAGAGATAGGCATAATAGGCAAAGAGGGCTGTGAGCTGATTGTCCACCGATTGCTCGTTCCACTCCAACTGGTCAAACTGGTTGAACTGGAAGTTGAAGTCGTTATCGCTGATTTGGAACAGGGTAGAGGTATATGATGCGTTGTAAACCGGACGGTTGGCCTGAATCAGAGCCTTGCATGTAAACATGCCTGTGGCTTGGTCGTATTTTGTTACCGTGATGTTGAAGCTGCAACCGATGCGCTCATTCTTCTGGAATTTAAGATTAGTCCACTGCCGATCGTTTACAAACTGCTCTAAAGTTTGTTGCAGGTTGTCGAATACCGAGACGTCGGTGCCTTGTATCTGATTGTGATTGATCACAATCCGGGCATCGAGTTCCTGTGCGGAAACCGTCAGCAACGACCATGCAACAGCACAACAGGCAATCAATAAACGCAACTGCATAACTCCCTATGATATGTTTCAAAAATTACTGTTCAGTTTGGCCTCCCGAAGTTGAATCCTTGTCAGCACCTGCTTGGTGTTGAGCGTGAAGTTAGACGACAGCAGCCAGCTGCAAAAGCCCGGGTCGCGATGCACCACGTCGGCCACCGCCCACCCCTTGTACTTGCCAAAGTTGAATACTTCTTGCATGCGTGGTTTGCCATTGGTGTCGAGCAAAGGCTTTCCATCGCTGTCCTGCATCTCCTTCCAAACGATACGCCCGGCAAAGTCAACATTCTTGTTCATTGTAGAAAATTCGGCCAGTATATCCATGTCGTTGGCCAGGGTTTTCTCCGGGTCGGAAGGGTTTTCAGGGTTGTATTTGTCCAACTGGCCTTGCAGCACACGATAGGTTGCCTCGGCGTCTTCGTCGGCTCGGTGAGCCTGAAAGTCGTCTTCCATTTTGTTGCCCGTATAGAAACGATAGGCGGCAGCAAGGTTGCGGGGCTCCATCTTATGGAAGATGGTTTGGGCATCGATGAGCCTGCAACGTTGAAAATCGAAATCAACACCGGCACGCAGAAACTCCTCGGCAAGCATGGGGATATCGAACCGATTGGAATTAAAGCCTGCAAAGTCGCATCCGGAGAATGCCTCCTGCAAGTTCTTGGCTAATTGCTTGAACGTTGGAGCATCTTTCACCATGTCGTCGGTGATGTGGGTCAGCTCCTGAACAAGCAGGGGAATGGGTTTCTCCGGGTTGACAAAGATGCTTTTGCGCTCTTCGTCGCCGTTGGGTTCCACCTTGATATAGGATATCTGGATAATTCGATCTGTAGCCAAGTCAAGTCCGGTTGTCTCCAAGTCGAATATGATGAGAGGCTTTGTGATATTTAATTTCATTCTATGTTTTAGGCGGATGTCATAATTTTCCACCGTTAAAATTAAACTTATTATATGGGTTAGACTTTGTGATATTGAGGGTTGTTTTTGGTTTAAAATGTCAACAGGTTCAGTCATGTAGTCCGCTACATTCCTTCACGAGTTGACATTTTATACTCGAGAACAGCTCCCTTGGGCAACTAAAAGCCAAATTTCATAACCCACTATTAATCGTTGAGCAACAGTGGCATGATGAGCATGAGCAGGTCTTCGTTCTCAGACTGTGTAGAGGGAATCACGACTCCTGCCCGGCTGGGATCTCCCAGCTGTATCTTAATCTCGTCGGTGTCGAGCGAGGTAAGAATTTCCATGAGGAAGTCTCCCCGGAAACCAATCTGCAAGGGCTGGCCGTTGTACTCACATACAAGACACTCCTTAGCTCTTGTAGCAAAGTCGAGGTCTTCTGATGAAACCTCAAGACTGCCCACGTTGAGATGGAAACGCACCAGCTGACTGCTCATGCTGGCAAATGGCAACACGCGGCGGATGGCTCCCAGCAACACCTTGCGGTCGATGAGCAGCTCGTTGGGGTTGTCCGTAGGAATGGCTGCGTTGTAGTTGGGGAACGCACCCTCTATGAGTCGGCAAATCAGTACGCCGTCTGAAAATTTGATTTCGGCTGACTGCTCGTTAAACTTGATTACCACGTCGCCCTCTTCCTTGGCCAGGCTGTTCTTAAGCAGGGTGGCTGGTTTCTTAGGCATGATGAGCGAAGCGGGCACGTCGCTCTTGATGCTGTAGTTGCGGCAACGCACCAGTTTGTGCCCATCGCTGGCAACGAAGGCCA
>CAYVGR010000148.1:0-6738 GCA_964450065.1 uncultured Prevotella sp.
GAGTCGGCATCGAGATCCCATATCATGAGTCCAAGTTGTGACGTTTGGAACATATCGTGGGTGAGGAGTTGGTCTATTTGGGCCTGGATATTCTGTGGCCAGGGCAGGGTGTTGTTCTGCGTGATGAGCGAATCGACCCATGCGGAGTCGGCTTCAAGGGTGTCGCTATCCTCGATAAGCTCGTCTTCAACGGTTTGCGCCTGCATAGGCACCATGAAGAAAAGGCACCAAAGACAATAAAAAAGAGTTCTGATTTTCTGACTAAAAAACATACTACGCATCTATTTTTCCGTCTATAGGTCTATTTTTTGTTAGTGTCGGCATGGCCTTTTGTGGAGGAAAGGGTGCCCACCCGATGTTGTAAAAATTTAATGAACGATGCTTCTTGTTGGGGCTCCACTACAACAAATTGCCGATTGGTGAGTTCGAGGAGCAGGTAGTGCTCCATGCCAAACGCGGTTTTAATGGGGCGACACGATAGGATGTCGGCCACACGGACGGTCTTTGTCTTGGCAAATCGCCCGCGGTAAATGGTAAGGGTGTTATCGTTGAAAACATATTCTGAATGTAGTACACGCTCAATGAGCAATACATTCAGCACTACGAGAATGCATCCGGCAATGATAGCCTTGGTCCAAAACAAATAGATAGCCAGCAAGGCAAGGAGGACTGCCCCACATTTGGAGCCTAATGTAAATCTATGATGAAAAGTACGGATCATATTGATAGAACTGCGCAGCGCATGCTGTAAAACAGTGCAATGCTACGAAGTGCAAATTTACAAATATTATTGCAAACGAGTGGCTTTTGTGATGATATTATGAAAGGGTATCTACTCATCATATGTGCCAAGGGGCAAGTCGGGCAATTCGATAGGCTTCATGGTTCGGAGTTTCTCGTTGTAAAACTCTAAATCAACGGGGACGCCGCGGAGGCTGCGCACTCTGGGTATGTTCTCAAACCACGCATCGCTGGACGTATACCATAAAAAGTGGGTGATTTCGTGGATGGAGGGCAACTCCTTGTTGAGCTTGATAGCATACCTGGGGTTGACAGAAGATAGGAACCGACGGCCATCGTCCATCTCAAGGGCTAACACCAAGTACTGTTGGGCTGTTTTTCGAGACTTCAGGTGGGGTTTGTCCATGTTTTTGATATTGGTCGTGACATGTATGTCCCACCCGTCGTCATTGAACCGATCCATCATCTTGCGAAACACTACACCATGTGGTGAAGTGTCTTTGATGCCACTGTGAGCAATGGCAAGATGAATCATTTCATGGAGAAGCACGCTCTGGAAGCTATGTTCCGACTGGTCGTAGTAATTGCTCATCCTGATGGTGAAGCAACGGTATGGCCTATTGTTCCATAGCGTCTCTTGTTTCCACGACATCGATCCGAGTTGTGTTCGGGAAAAGCCAACGTAGAAGCGGGGTGTGGGTAGTTTGCTATCGAAATACTGGCGATTGAACTTGGCAAACTGTTTGCGTAGCCATGTCGTGTCGATTTGCATGGGACTGATAGAATTATTGTTGTGTGAGGGTGGCCACGATATATTCTGATTGTGTGCCAACACGGAACTTGCCACCCCAAATTCCCATGCCACTTGTGATGTAATATTGCGTCTTACCCTTGGTCAGCGCACCGTATGCTTTCTTGTACATAGCTTCTTCTATCCAGCTGATGGGCCACATCTGGCCGTAATGCGTGTGTCCGCTCAGTTGGAAGTCGATGCCGGCAGCCTCGGCTTGCTCTAAGTTGTAGGGTTGATGGTCGAGCAAAATGGTGTAGCGAGTCATGTCGAGACCGGCAGTAAGTTCTTTCACCGATTTGCGATGGGGGTTCATGCGATCATCCCGCCCGATAATGTTGATGCCTTGCACAGTAATGGCTTGATCCGTCAGGAGGTTGAAATGGGCATCCCTATAGAACTTCTTGGCATTTTGCTTACCACTGAAGTATTCGTGATTTCCCAGACAGGCATACACTGGTGCATTGAGCCTTCGAAACTCTTCGGCCATGTCTTCGTCGAGCAAAGGACGGATGTGCCCATCGATAACATCGCCACCGATGAGGATAAGATCCGGCTTTTCGGCATTGATTTTATCAATCCAGGTGGCAATCTCCTTGCGGTTGTTATGATAGCCTACGTGCAGGTCAGATATCATCACAATCTTTTTGGGATCACCTATAGACTTTACGGTGTGCAATTCTATGGGTACGCGAACCTTATGCAAATAGTTGAAATAACCGTAAGTAAACACCGCAACGAGTATTCCGACTACCGTCAATGTGCCTTTCCAACTCCCGAACATGAAGCTATGAGGCACGATATGCAGCAATCGCCCAATGTCCAAAGTCAAGAACACCAGCACTGCATACAGCAAAATGAAGATGGCAGAGTTGCCTACTTCGTATGAAACGCGAGCCAAGAGCATAGGCCATTTGTCGATATTGAGTATGGCGAAGTTGGCAAAGAACCAAAAAGTAAGGATAAGGAGGATGCCCAGCACTATACCTTTGTAAACGTTTGACAAAGGCAGAATATACCATATGCGCCAAGAAGTATATGCTAACCCAATGAGTGGCAGCACAAGAAAAATGAAAGCCCACATTTTATACATAATGGTGACAAAGGTAGTGAGAAAACAATAATATCCGTTAACGATTTAATGGATATTATTGTTTGGCTTATGAATTTATGAAGCGTTAGGAAGTGCCTATTTCACTTCTTCCCAACGGAACACAGCTCCGTTCTTCCTTGCGGGATCGGCACCCTTGTAGTCCATGGAGTAGGGGCTGCCCGTAGTAGGACTTTTGCCCATATAGGTATGCTTGTCAAAAGACATCAGCATGAACTCGCGATTGAGGAAATCCTGATACATGAAGGTTTCTGCTTCGTTTTCGTTCTTTGTCATACGCACGTCTCCGGGTATTCCGAAGCCTGCTGACATAACATATCGGCCATCTTCGCATTGTAGCAGTACCTTGCCCTCGCCCTTGTCGACGAACCGGAAGTGGGTGAGCACACCGTTGTTATCGGCTTGCGTGTCATGAAGCACCCCATGCGTGGTAGCCTCGGCAGGCCGGTTGGTGGCAAGATTGATGATTCGGAACGTCTTGTTATAAGGTATGTTTTGGCTCCGATCGGCTTGCTTCTCCTCTACGGTGAAGTCGTCAAAGAGGGCGTATCCGCCCTGCCGTCCTTTCTGATTGAAGGCAAAGAGGGCTGTACGGCTACCCTGGAAGGTGGTGAGCTGATAGCTTAGCCGCGTCTCTGGACCTGCATCGGTGAATTTTTTTCCATCTGTTGAATAGGCATATCGCGCTTTGTCGTTGTCGAAGTCTCCGTTGAGGCGTAGCCATACGGTCTTAGGCATCATGCCTTTCTTGAATGTAGCCAATACGATAGTGTCGTTGGTCTCTTGTATGTAGGTCTGCAGGATGGCTTCTTTGGCGTCTTTCACAATACCCACCCACGAGCAGGGAACGTTGATATTGCCCAGTCCGGCCACATCACCATCTTTTAAGTTTCTGGGGTTGAGCTTCACGGTGGTAATCGATGTCGGACCAATCACGCGTTGGGTAAGTGTGTTGCGTGCCCACATCAGCTGATCTGCGGGCATGGTTTTCAGCTTTAACTGTCCCTTGCTGAGGCTCCACATCGACTCCTCTGGATTGTGATTCCACTGCCAAACGCGCCCCAACTCCTGACCGTCGAAGTTTTCGTTGCGCTCATAGGGAGCATGAGGAGTGGTCACAGTGTTGTTGGGCTTGAGCCAAGTGCGTGGTGCACGTCCTAAGTTGCCTTCCAAACCAATCATTGGCCAGCCGTCTTTCCAAGTCACGGGAAGCAGGTCTACTGTGCGGCCGATAGAGTGGAAGTCTTGCATCAGGAGGGCATACCACTTGCCATCGGGTGTTGACACGATGCCACCTTGGTGTGCATTCGATGCTGCTGTGGCGTGAATGTCAGGCTCGGGAATATGGAACGGTGTGCCATTGTCAACGATGCGACCCTTCCATTGGGTAATTGGTGCAGCATGATAACCGAACGTTTCGTCAGCCGTAATGGTAATTGTCTCGTATGGACCCCATATGCTCTTCGAGCGACTGCACAGTGTCCGGCCATTAGGACGGTAGTCGGTCGAAATGAGATAGTACCAGCCGTTGATTTTGTAGATGTGATGTCCTTCACCCACAGCGGTGCCTTCAGGAATGATGATGCGCTCAGTTTCGTATATCGGCTCGCTCAGGTCGGGTTTTAGCTCAGTACATTTTACATCGCCGTAGCCATGAATGGCATATATTTTACCATCATCATCGAACAGCACGCTGAGGTCGTAGATGTTGCCTTTCATATTGATGTGTTTCCATGGGCCACGCGCATCATCGGCAATATACACCTGAAGGCCTTTGCCATTGATGTTAGTAAACACATAGAATTTGCCATTATGGTACCGGATAGCTGGTGCCCACACTCCCTGTCCGTAAATTTCCTTGCCATCTTTGAGAGAGAAAGCGGGCTCGGAAAAGTCGAAGCGATCGAAGCAATAGCTCCATTGCTCCCAGTTCACGAGGTCTTTGGAGTGGAGGATGTTCACCCCCGGGACGCTGTGCATTGTAGTGCCCGCAAGATAATAATCGTCACCCACACGAATGATATCAGGGTCGGAGAATTCATCGTAGAATAAGGGATTCGTATAAGTGCCGTTGCCGTTGTCGGCTGTCCAAGATTTGGTTTGAGCCGAAGAGGTAAGAGGCAAAGTAATCAAGAGGGCTGAGATAATAAAATGAATGGTTTTCATAGTTTGAGTAGTTATTAGTGAAAGAGTCTCATCTATGCTTGTTCGGGCATAGGTGAGACTCGGTTTAGCAGTGGGGGTGTAGAGATGTGACGAAAAAAGCAGAGAGGAGCGGTGCAACCGTATAGCTGCATACGCCCCTCCTATGGCTAATTTATAGGTTTGCCAGTTCTACTACCTTGTCTACGGCTACCGATAAGCCGTCCTTGTTCTTACCGCCGGCTTGGGCGTAATGAGGCTGTCCGCCTCCGCCTCCCTGAATGAGTTTGGCGGCCTCACGCACCATCTGCCCGGCATTAAGGTTGTGCTCTTTGACCATATCTTCAGAGAGCATCACGGAGAGCATGGGCTTGTCGTTATAAACGGAACCAATCACACAAATGAGATTGGCGGGAATGAGCTCGCGAATCTTAAACACAATGTCCTTGGCAGAGGCAGGCTGGACGGGTATGACAGCTTTGACAACGTTCATGCCATTGACGGTCTGAACCCGTTCGGCAAGTGTCTTGGCGGTGCGATCCACGGCCTGCGACCGGAAACTTTCCACCTCTTTCTTCATGTGGCTGTTCTCCTCGATAAACTTCTCGATTGTGGCTTTTAAGTTCTTGGAATTGTTGAACACACCCTTGATATATTTTAAGGTGTCTTCCAAAACATACATCGCCTCTTCGCATTTTTTCGCGGTCATGGCCTCGATGCGGCGTACTCCGGCTGCCACGCTGCTTTCGGATAAGATTTTGAACATGCCGATGCGTCCCGTGCTCTTGGCATGAATGCCACCGCAAAACTCACAGCTCGGTCCAAAGCGCACCACGCGCACCTTGTCTCCGTACTTCTCGCCGAATAGGGCTATGGCTCCCATCTTCTTGGCTTCTTCAACAGGTGTTTCGCGGTGTTCGTCCATGGGAAAGTCTTCGCGAATAAGGCGGTTGACTAATCGCTCCACTTCGCGAAGCTCCTCGTCGGTTACTTTTTGAAAGTGAGCGAAGTCGAAGCGCAGCGTATCGGCACTTACGTATGAGCCTTTTTGCTCCACATGGTCGCCCAAAACTTTCTTCAGGGCATAGTCGAGCAAGTGTGTGGCAGTATGGTTTGCAGCGCTTGCGGTACGCATGTCGGTATCTACGCAAGCCATGAAGTTGGCAGATACGTCCTTGGGCAGTTCCTTGATGATATGGACACTCTGATTGTTCTCACGTTTGGTGTCGGTAACGTTGATGGTTTCGGCCTCGTTCACAAGCACTCCCTGGTCGCCAACCTGTCCGCCCATTTCTCCATAGAAAGGTGTGTGGTCTAACATTACCTCGTAAAAGCTGTTTTTCTTCTGTGTCACCTTGCGGTAGCGAATGATGCTACACTCGTGTTCGGTATAATCATAACCCACAAAATCTTGCTCGCCTTCTTTCAAAACCACCCAGTCTCCACTTTCTACAGCGGCAGCGTTACGGGCTCGTTCCTTTTGCTTGGCCATTTCAGCGTTGAATCCTTCTTCGTCTACCGTGAGCCCGTTTTCACGACAAATGAGTTCGGTAAGGTCGAGCGGGAAACCGTAAGTATCGAACAAACGGAAGGCGATCGCGCCGTCGAGCTGGTTTATGCCCTGCTTACGAAGTGTCTCCATATCGCCGGTGAGCAATTGGATACCCTTCTCCAAGGTACGCAGGAAGCTGTCTTCCTCCTCCTTCATCACACGGCTGATGAGTTCCTGTTGTGCGGGCAATTCGGGATAGGTGCCCCCCATTTCTTGTATCAATACGGGGAGAAGCTTGAACATGAACGCACTGCGCTGGTCGAGGAATGTATAGGCATAGCGCACGGCACGTCTCAGGATGCGACGGATAACATATCCGGCTTTGGCATTACCGGGCAACTGTCCGTCGGCAATGGAGAAGGCCACGGTGCGTAGGTGGTCGGCAATGACACGCATGGCGAT
>CAYVGR010000149.1:0-6712 GCA_964450065.1 uncultured Prevotella sp.
AAAATAGAAGGCGACATGCAACATAACTGGCGTACAGTTGTTGTTGGAGCTACATTCGCTGCCACAATTATACTGTGGGTGTTTGGAAAGCAGTTTGGAATAAACGCAAATACAGTAGCCATGCTGCCCATCGCTGTATTTGCCTTCACAGGCGTCATCACCGCTAAGGATCTACAAAATATTGACTGGGGAGTTATTTGGATGGTTGCCGGTGGCTTTGCCCTTGGCTTGGCCATGAATGGAACCGGGTTAGCCGAGGTTGCTATCGAGTCCATACCCTTCGGTGCATGGAGTCCAATCGTCATCCTCATCATCGCCGGTCTTGTGTGCTACTTCCTTTCCAACTTTATCAGCAATACGGCTACTGCAGCTTTGATGATACCTATTCTAACTGTGGTATGCGAAGGTATGGGTGATAAGCTGAATATCATTGGAGGCACATCCACGGTGCTCATTGGCATTGCCATTGCAGCTTCTTCGGCAATGACCCTACCTATCTCCACTCCTCCAAATGCCATTGCTTTCTCAACAGGACTCATCCAACAGAAAGATATGAGCAAGACAGGACTTATCATAGGAGTAATTTCACTGGTTATAGGTTTCTCACTCCTCATTGTTATTGGCAAGTTGGGAATCCTGTAATCCAAATAACAAGCTGAAAACAAAACGGAGCTGTCGTCCAAAAGGATAACAGCTCCGTTTTTTATATCATATCATCTCGACAATTCAACACGTCCTCATTAACATCCACAATACCCAACACAATGGAGTTTGTAAGCTGTGAATGTAGGAAGAATGAGTACAAGGATAGTCAACAAATTTACCTTGTCAAAACAACAGCAAGACAAATCACTATAAGAGCTTTATGCCTCTGTCTGTTATACATCAGCATTGTACTTGGATTTCTTTTTCGAGAAATACCACTTCGCAGCAAATATAAATACCACGAGTAGCACAATGCCTACCACAGCACCTTGGATATAACCATTGTATTCTTCTATCTTGTCGTCGAGCTGATTCATGGGGACAAACGAATGCAACCACCATCCCAAGCTTGCCAAAACGCAATTCCACAGCCCTGCCCCCAATGTTGTATAAAAGGCAAACTTCCAGAACTTCATCTTAGAAAGCCCCGCCGGAATAGATATGATCTGTCGGATACCGGGCAACAACCTGCCTGTCAACGTGGCTGTCACTCCATGGTCATTAAAGTATTTCTCGGCCTTCTCCACTTTTTCCTGGTTGAGAAGGCACAAATGTCCCAACTTGCTGTTTGCAAAACGGTACACAATGGGGCGACCCAGATAATAGGCAGCGGCATAGTTGGCCGTAGACCCAAGCAAGGCTCCCAAGGTAGCCACGATGACTACAAGAAACACATTGAGATCTCCCGCTGCCGCACGATAGGCTGCCGGGGGCACGATAAGCTCCGATGGAGCCGGGATTACCGAACCCTCGATAAACATCAAAATAAAAACCGTGTAGTAATTCAGGTTCTCTAAAAGTGTTGATAACCAGTTCATGAATATATTATTCTTTATGAATTGACACAAAACATGCCGGGTGCCCTCCACAACACTAAGTGTATTATTTCAGGAAAGCACACTCTCGGTCTATTTAATATCGATTGTCCACATGACAAGGACAACGCAGATGACTGTTACATTTAATTTCCTCCAACATGCTTGGTTCAACAAGTACACTGGAGGAAATAAATTATAGGGTTAAAAATCCGTCAACGGATTTTATCATTTGTTCTTCTTAGCCCAGGTATCTTTCAAACCTACTGTCTTATTGAACACCAATCGTTCGTCATTGGAATCTGCATCGGGCATGAAATAACCCAACCTGATGAATTGCAGATACTCGCCCGGCTTGCGTTCGGCAGCATATTGCTCCACATAGCAATTGTTCTTAACCTGCAACGAGTCCGGATTGAGCAGCTCGTGGAAGTCGCGACCGTCGGCAGCCGGGTTCTCCACAAAGAACAATCGGTCGTATTCGCGCACCTCAGCCTGTACACAGTGCTCAGTGCTTACCCAGTGCAGCGTGCCTTTCACCTTGCGGTTGGCTCCCGACATGCCACTCTTGGAATGCGGGTCGTATTCGGCCTGAATTTCCGTAATATTGCCGTCGGCATCCTTTGTACAACCAGTGCACATTACAATATAGGCGTTCTTCAGACGCACCTCCTTGCCCGGAGTCATGCGGAAGAACTTCCTCGGAGCATCTTCCATAAAGTCATCACGCTCTATCCACAATGTGCGCGAGAAGGTTATCTTGTGTGTTCCGCCATTCTCTTGTTCCGGATTGTTCTCGGCCTCCAGCTCCTCACTCTGTCCCTCAGGATAGTTGGTGATTACCAATTTCACCGGATTGAGCACGGCTGAAACACGTGTTGCCCTCTTGTTGAGGTCGTCGCGAACAGCAGCCTCAAGCAAGGCAATGTCGTTGAGTGCGTCGAACTTGGTATACCCAATAGACTTAATGAAGTTTCGGATGGACTCCGGAGAGTATCCGCGACGACGCATGCCACACAATGTAGGCATACGTGGATCGTCCCACCCTTTCACCAGTCCCTCAACCACCAACTGATGAAGTTTCCTCTTGGACATCACGGTGTATGTCAGGTTCAAACGGTTGAACTCAATCTGTCGTGGACGAAAGTCATCGAGTCCTTTCTCCGCGCTTCCGTCACATTCCTTCAAGAGGTCTACCAGCTTGTCATAAAGCGGGCGATGAGGAACAAATTCCAATGTACATATAGAGTGAGTCACTCCCTCAAAATAGTCGCTTTGGCCATGTGCGAAATCATACATTGGATAACAATGCCATTGTGTTCCGGTGCGATGATGCGGTGTATGGATAATACGATAGATTACCGGATCACGAAAATGCATATTAGGATTGGCCATGTCCATCTTTGCCCGAAGCACCATCGAGCCTTCTTCCGCCTCCGCAGTGTTCATAAACTCGAACAAACGCATGCTCTCCTCCACCGGCCGATCGCGATAAGGACTTGCCACACCGGGCGTGGTAGGAGTACCTTTCTGCTCAGCGATTTGTTCCGAAGTCTGCTCGTCAACGTATGCAAGCCCCTTCTGAATCATCCACACAGCAAAGTCCCAGAGCTTTTGAAAATAGTCAGAAGCATAATATATCTTGTTCCACTTGAACCCCAACCACGAAATGTCATACAGAATGCTTTCCACATATTCAACATCTTCCTTAGTTGGGTTGGTATCATCGAAACGAAGATTACAAACCCCATTATATTTCTCTGCAAGCCCAAAGTCTATGCATATAGCCTTGGCATGCCCGATATGAAGATAACCGTTAGGCTCCGGGGGAAAACGGGTTTGCAGCCGACCTCCGTTCTTTCCTTCGGCCAGGTCTTCTTCTACAAACTGTTCCACAAAACTCAAACTGCGTTTCTTCTCACTGATATTTTCATTAATATCCATCATTTCATCAACTTTCTATTTGATAAGTGCAAAGTTAATCATTTTCTGATAATTATTCTCAGAAAGGTTACAAAAGATTTACAAAAACACTTGCGTGTCTCAATAAATTTTAATAACTTTGCAACGTTATCCTGAATACAATCTTTTTTACCTTAATGAAAAAGGCTAATACCTATTGAGAATGAATGGCGCACGCTGCGAAGCGAGTGCCATTTTTCATTTATCCCCCTTTCTATTTTATTCCATGCTGGTTCAATGCCACAGCATACCGATGCGCATTGCCCAGATGTTCCTGATAGGTTCGGGCAAAATTATGCGTTCCGCTGAAGTCTTCTTTGGCACACATATATATATAATCATGGTGCACCATGTTCAGCACCGCATCAATGCCCGCTACCGATGGTACGCGAATGGGTCCCGGTGGCAGTCCAGGGTAGCGGTAAGTGTTGTACGGACTATCGATAAACAACAGCTTGTTATATACACGCTTCAACCCAAATTGCTTCCAGGCAAACTTGATGGTTGGGTCGGCCTGCAAGGGCATTCCGTCAGGATATTCGGCATTGCGAAGCATCAGGCGATTGTAATACATGCCTGCCACCATGGGCTTTTCTTCGTTGTTAGCTGTTTCCTCGTCTACAATGCTGGCAAGCGTGGTAATCTCCACAGGACTGAGCTTCAGCCGTTCAGCCTTCATCGTTCGCTCTTCGTTCCAAAATTTCTTGTTCTCTTTCTGCATGTATTCCATGAAACGATCCAAGGAAACCGTCCAATAGATATCGTATGTGTTGGGAATAAACAGTGCGGGAAGGGTTAGTGTGTCGTAGCCATATTTCCTACACACAGCCTCATCCTTGAATGCCTTCACCAGCTCGGCACTGTCCAGCATGAGTTTCGCACCCAGCCTACCGGCCAAATCTTCCATCGTTCGAACGCTGGGAACTACAAGGTCCATCGAAGTCTGCAAACCATTCTTGATACGACGAAACAACGTAAAGGTTCCCACCGACGATCCGATTTCATAACGTCCGGCACGCACTCTGTCCACTAAGCTGCTGTGTCGGGAAAGCGTGGAAAAAGCATGGTAGCAGTGTCTCTGGGCAATTGGATCGAGCTTTGTCATCAACGAATCATAGTTGTCGTCTTCGTCGATATAGACATACGTCGTTTCCTTGCCACCGGAAAAAGGGGTAAACAGGTAATAATAGCCTAAAGCAACAAGAGCCAGCAAGCAAAGCAGTGCCGGAATCAAATATCTTGCTTTTACACTTTTGTTCATTTTCTATATTCATTAAAAATCGGTGCAAAGGTACATCTAAATGGCAACATAGCAAAACATTTAAGGTAGGTTCTACAAATTGTCACCGTAAGGTTAATAATTTTGATGCGTGTGGTGTCTTGTCATCCTTCTGTTTGGTTTACACTGCAAGGCATAAGTACACTCAGTCATGCGGCCCACCATGCTCCTTTATACTATCATTTTCCTTGACAAACACTCTTTAATGCTTCGCGTATTCAAAAACAAAAAAGATTTGGTCCGAAATTCGTGAAATTTACAATAGTTTGCAACAGGTTAATAATCAAGCATTTGGCAAAATCGATATTGTGGCATCGATTTCATCGTCCACGATTGAATATCGAATGGCAAGATGATGAAGCCCGAATCGCTGTGTGGGCAAAGCTTATTCGCATTGTCACTAAGCCCAAACCGCAGGGCAATAAGATAGCAAACGCATTGTTCTCAACATTTTCATAATATTTCAGCCGAAAACAATGGTCGGAACATGGCGCGTTTTGCCCTGGATGCTCCAAAACAAAACACAAGATTTTGGTAATTCTGTTTTACATATATGGGAATAACAATGCTGTAATAGCAGCAACGAAAGATACTTTTGAAGATGCACGACGAATCATTTGCATCAACAAAGCACGAGCTTCGCAAAAAGATATAGCCACTTTATATATCAGCACCCTTAACCCTGCCTGCAGCCTCTATGGGGAAGAATTTGAGGAATTAAAATAGTTTTAGAAATATTCTTTGTATTTTTGTATGATATTCGTTGATTGATTTTTGGATATGGAAGAAAAATATATTGAGGTAAAAGGTGCAAGAGTAAACAACCTGAAAAATATAAGCTTACGCATTCCACGCAACAAGTTCGTAACCATAACGGGGGTATCGGGCTCAGGCAAGTCGTCGCTTGCCTTCGACACACTGTATGCCGAAGGACAGCGACGTTATGTGGAAAGCCTGTCGAGCTACGCACGCCAGTTCTTGGGACGCATGAGCAAGCCTGAATGCGACTTCATCAAGGGGCTACCCCCGGCTATCGCAATAGAGCAGAAGGTAACAGCCCGAAACCCGCGTTCAACAGTGGGAACCTCGACCGAAATATACGAATATTTGCGATTGCTCTATGCACGCATAGGCCGCACATTCTCTCCTATGTCCGGCCAGGAGGTGAAAAAACATTCCACAGACGACCTCTTAGCCCAAGTGATGCAGTATTCTGAAGGTACAAAATACATGATACTGTCGCCTTTCCATGTGGTAAAAGGACGTTCGACAGAGAAGCAACTCGAAATGTATCTCCAGGAAGGATACACGCGCATCATGCTGGGCAACGAGGTGTTGCGCATAGAGGACGTTCTCGATACCAAACAGTTAGCAGGTCAAGACCGTACGGACAACTCTTTATTTCTGATTATAGACCGACTGAGTGTGTCTCACAACAAAGACGTCATAGCCCGTCTTACCGACTCTGTGGAAACAGCAATGTATGAAGGTAACGGCAACTGCAGACTGATGTTTCTGCCCTCTAACATCTGCTACGACTTCTCTTCCCGATTCGAGGCCGACGGCATGAAGTTTGAAGAACCCAACGACAACATGTTCTCGTTCAACTCCCCACTGGGGGCTTGCCCCACGTGCGAGGGCTTTGGCAGCGTGATAGGCATAGACGAAAAACTCGTCATTCCCAACTCCACTCTCTCCGTGTATGATGGATGTGTGCAATGCTGGCATGGCGACAAGATGAAGCAATGGCAAGAAGAGTTCTGCCGCAGGGCTACGGCCGACGATTTCCCAATATTCAAACCATATATGGAATTATCATCAAAGGAGAAAGATATGCTGTGGCATGGACTTCCCTCGGAGATGAAGAAGAGTGGTGAGCGGCGGGCCGACAGTGTGTGTATCGACTCGTTTTTCCAAATGGTGAAAGAGAATCAATACAAAATTCAATACC
>CAYVGR010000150.1:0-6712 GCA_964450065.1 uncultured Prevotella sp.
GCAAAAGAGGGCACGATGAAAGTAAACTTCGATGCTTATTACGGTTACAATGGTTGGTCGGTACTGCCAAAAATGAATTCGGCCGATCAGTATGTTCACACTGTATTGCTCGCCCGTCAGCAGGCCGGAGAGGTGGCCACAGAAGATGATGTTCTCGATGCTGCCATGCTCGATGCTTACAAGAAAGGGCAGGTTGTCGATTGGACAGACGCTTTGATCGGTAATGGCTCAGTGCAGAACTATTCTATTTCTTTCTCCGGTGGTACCAAGAAGACAAAAGCTTATTTCTCCGTGAACTACTCAGATGAAAAAGGTGAGTACAAGAATGATGAGTACAAATTGTTCTCTTCCCGTGCACGCATCGACCATGTAGTTAACAAATGGCTGACTGCCGGATTCAACATGCAAGCTTCTTACCACAAGACTGAACGTACATATAGCAAACTGTATAATGCCTTGGTCGCTGCGCCTTTTGGCAGCTTGTATAATGAGGATGGTACGATCAACCCTTATCCTATCGTTGGTAACAACAAGCAGGTGAACTTGCTCCTGAGTCAGGATCGCGACAGATATCGCAACAGCTCTAACGGAACGAAGCTATACATCCAGCCGTACGTAAAGATTACTCCTCTCAAAGGTCTGACGTGGGAATCGCGTGTCAGCGCCGCCTTGGGATACGGCAATAGTCATACATTCATTGGCTATGGATCGTATCAATTCTACGATCAGCTGGGCACCGGCGCACAGAATGCCACTAAAGAACAGCAGGCAGCGGCTGTGAAAGGTACTACCGGAAACAGCCACAGTTGGGGCTGGACATGGGAAAATATCGTAACCTATAATTTTACCCTGAATAAAGATCACGACTTTACCCTGACAGGTGTTACGACTTACAACCATAACCGTACGGAGAAAAGCGGCAATAGCGCAACGGGTATCACGGACAACTCCTACTTGTGGACAAACCTGGGTGCAGCAATTGGTGTGAAGGACGCTAACTCCGGCTATTCAATGTCGAGAGGCATGGGACTTGTTGGTCGTTTGAACTACTCCTATTTAGGCCGATATCTCTTTGCTGCTTCTGTCCGTCACGACGCATCTTCCCGTTTGGCCAAAGGCCATCGATGGAGCACATTCCCTGCGGTGTCTGCCGGATGGCGTATCTCCGACGAACAGTTCATGCAAAGCACCCGCAGCTGGCTGGACAATTTGAAAATTCGCGTGGGTTACGGCGAAACCGGTGCTGCCGGTATCAACCCTTACGACTCCTGGTCTATCTTGCAGCAGGGCAACCTTCGCCTTGCCGGTGAGGCTTTGACGAAATATTATTATCCTAAGATTGTATCTAACCCAGAACTAACTTGGGAGCGTTCACACAACTTTAACGTTGGCCTTGACGCTACATTCCTGAACAATCGTATTGACCTCACATCAGACTTCTATGTGACCAACACCACCGGTGTTATCTGGGAACAGTCCTTGCCAGTTACAAGTGGTGGATTTGATGCAAAGACCAACTATACGACTAAAGTTAACCTGGCTCGTACCAAGAACGTGGGTGTCGAGTTCAACCTCACAACCCGTAACATCATGACCAAGAACTTCGATTGGACTACAGTTACCTCAGTTTCGCACAATCATGAAAAGGTGACCTCTCTTGGAAGTTCCTCGTCGCAGAATTATGTTACAAGTGGCGACTATACGCTTCACATTGGCGACCCTGTAAGGTCTTACTATGCTTATAAGATTACAGGTATCTGGCAGAAGGGCGAAGAGAAAGATGCTGCTGTTTTCGGCCGTCAGCCAGGCGATTTGAAGGTTGATATTCCAGGAATGGCTCGAGATTCCGAAGGTCATTGGCACAAGACCATCTTAGACGAAGATGGGCAGGAGGTAACCACACAATATGACGCAGACAATCAGTATGGTATTGGAAACAACGACCGTCAGATTATCGGGCATCAGTCACCAGACTGGTCAATAGGCTTCCATAACACATTGCGCTACAAAGATTTCGACCTTTCATTCTATATGTACTGGCGTTTAGGGCAGATGATCAACTACAACATGATGACTTCTTACAGTTCAAGCGGCGGTGCCTTCCCGGAATATTTTGATTACTGGACAACAGAACGTCCTTCTAATGATTTCCCGGCATTGAACTCACAGCGCGAAATCAAGGAATTCCAGGAGTGGTCTTCCCGTGCTTATGTAGACGGATCATTCTTTAAGATCAAGAACATCACCCTCGGCTATACCTTACCTCGTTTGCTATGCAACAAATTAGGTATTGGCTCTCTGCGCGTATATACCACGATGACCAATCCTTATATACATGCCATGAGCCACTTTATCAAGGATTACGACCCGGAGATGGGTGGCGACATCGACTTCCCGCTCACCCGTCAGTTGGTGTTTGGCCTTAGCCTTTCATTCTAACAAACAATAAAGAAACACAGATATGAAAAAGATAATCAACAAATTAGCGATTCTAACCTGCTGTATCGCCTTAGGGTCTTGTACTCTTGACGAGTACAACCCCTCTGCCGGAGACTCTTCCCTTTCTGCGTTCACGGCATGGTCTGGTTTGGTAGCCAACTGCTACACACCACTTTACAGCCAGTTGTTTTCTGCCACAGACTACCTTGCCGTGGCTGAGACGGGAACAGATACTTGGCTGGTCAAGCAAAATGGAAACAACACGATGCAGCTATTCTATTATGAGAACCTGACAACAAGTACCAATGCAACCAACAAACTGTTTAAGCAGTGCTATTCGATGATTGCAAGCTGCAACTCTGTGATCAATGGTGCGTCCGAATTGGTAGACGGAAATGCAGAAGATATCAAAGTGCTTGCAGCGGAAGCAAAATGTCTTCGTGCATATTACTACTCCGTTTTGGTTTGTCATTTTGGTCCAGTTACTCTCAACTTGAAGGATGCCGGCAATGTAGATCAGAATCCTGTGCGTAATACAGAAGCCGAAATCTATGCTCAGATTATTAAAGACTTGAAGGAAGCTGCCACAGATCTGAATGTTGAACCCTATGGTGGCAACTATGCACGTTGCTCAAAGAAGACAGCTCTTGGCCTGCTTGCACGTGCTTATGCACAAGGAGCTGGCCTTGGCCTGACAGAGAATGGCATTTCCTATTGGCAGAAAGCCAAGGAGGTTTCAGAGGACTTGATCAATAACGCAAGTTCTTATGGCGCTTACCTTTATACAGATGTGGCTGATCTATGGGCCGATGCCAACAATCGTAACAATAAAGAAGCCCTGTTCGTTGCGGCAGGCCCCCGTCCTGGTACAGGCGATGCCGGATACTATTATGCAGAAGGTAGCAACAAGCTCTTTGCATACACTTGTGGAAATCCCGGTGCTTGCTCTGAATTCTTCAACAAGAACCACAAGCCAAGCGACAAGGGTTATTTCTACGGCCGCATGAACTCTTCCTTATACATGCCTTCTAAATATCTTATGGATTGTTTCAATCCTACATGGGACAAGCGCTGGGAAAATACCTGGACTTATGCTTATAGTGAGTGGTCTATGGTACAACCGGGGTGGATACCTTATGGCAAAAGCCATGTTACAATTACCCAGAACATGTGTGACAAATATGGTATTAACCCTGCGTTTGTAGGAGAAAAACTCTATCCCTATGCAGACGTGAATGCTGTTTCTACAACAGACGGCAATCAATATCCCGCATCTGTATGGCCTAAGGGTGACCACTCTGGTAATACTGCCAACTTGTTGCATCCTAAGAAAGTGTATGTTGTGGATTATCCCATCGCACTTGACGATGACCGCTTCTGCATTGTGCTGACCAAAACACCATTGACAGAAGCGGAAAAGGCACAGTGCAAATATTTCGTGATCAATATCGACGACCTCTATCAGCCTGACGGACAACCCTATGCCAATGCGATTCCGACCATTGGTAACGGTCAGACCAATGCACATCAGTGCTATCCTTCATTGAACAAGTTCAACTGGTCATACAAAAGTGTGTTCAACGGCAGGAACCTCCAGATTAAGTATGGCGATATGTTCATCATGCGTATGGCAGAGGTTTATCTGATTGCGGCAGAAGCTGAGCAGCAGCTTGGTAATGGTGCAGCAGCTGCTAAGTATCTGAATGTCCTGCGCGAGAGAGCTGTTCGCGATGGGGTTGACAAGAGTACGGTGCGCCTTGCCAATGCAACGGAAGAAGATATCTTTGATGAATATGCACGTGAGCTTTGCGGTGAGTTTAGCCGCTGGGCATTGTTAAAGAGACACAATGCATTTGAGACTCGCTTGGCTCAGTACAATGTTCGTGCAGCTCAAAGCTTTAAACCATTGAACTATTATCGCCCAATCTCTGAGGACTTCCTTACACAGATCAAGAATCGTGAGCAGTACGGAGATAATGGCTATGGAACAACGGCCAACTCTGGCATGATACATTAACAAAATAAAGTAACCCTATCAAAAAAACATGAGGGTGTAGCATCTTTCAAATGATGCTACACCCCCAATTTATATTCGTCCCACATGAAGACAGAAATCTTACAGAAGACATGTTTTCACGAATAGGATTGATAGGTAAGTCAAAGTTCGTCAGATGTTCAGAACCTTGGTTGTGAACGAAGCCGATATAAGGTTAATCCAATCTCGCTACCTATGGGCAGGCATCGAATGATCAGGATAGTTATGTGTTATACTTTGCGCGAAGTTTGTTTGGCGATAAACTCGGCAAGTCCTTGCCTGATGGAACGGAGCCCAAATAGCTCTGTGTGGATGTCTCCGAGTGCAATCCAATGATATTGTGCAGCATCGTCGTGTGCTTCCACGTGGGAGGTGTCCTTTACATGGCATAGGAAAAAGCTGTCAAGCGTCTTGACTTCAAACTCCTTGTAGAGATACACGTTGGGGAAGCTGAACAAATATTCTGCATGACTGACCTCTAATGTTGTTTCCTCCCTGACTTCCCTAATGACACCTTGCTCAGCTGTTTCTCCGATGTTGGCAAAGCCTCCGGGCAGGTCGAGTGTTCCCTTGCCGGGATTCACTTTTCGGGTGAGTACCAACAGCTCGTTCTTTTCGTTGAGAATCAAGGCTACGTTGGCTGCACTGGGATTCAGATAATATTCGAATCCGCAGTTCTCGCATTTCTTGCTTCTATCATCGTTTACCTCAAAGTGTTTGCTGCCACAAGCGGGACAGTACTTGAATTTTTCTAATGGGTGCATAGTATTTTAGTTTATGGCTACAATAATGCCTTGATTTCCGCATCGAGATCGCGTATCTGCACATCGCGCTTCTGCAGCACGTTGTTTTTGTCGATGAGAAAAAAGGTCGGAACGCTTTGCACATTGTAGTGGGCTGCGTTTTCTGATGCAGTGGCGTTTTCATCGCGAACGCTAATCCAAGGTAATGCGGCTACTTTCTCTTTCCAAAAGTGCTCGTCGGAATCCAGACTCACCTGGTAGATCTCGAAACCCTGTGCATGATATTTGTTGTAGAGGTCGCGCAACTGCATGATACGGTCTGTGCTGGTCTTGGTTGCAAACACATGAAAGTCGAGTAGCACTACCTTACCCTTTTGTTCAGTGAGCTTACGGATGATGCCCTTGTTGTCGGGCAGGGCAATTTCAATAACTCCTGCGTCCGACACGATGCTGGCATCAAGGGTCTGCTGTTGTCGAGCCTGGATAATCCGGATATTCTTCATACCTTCAATAGCGATGTTGTGCAGATTTTGGCCGCGCTCTGTTCCAGGGTAAAATGTATCCCAGCTCGTCGCCACGGCAGCAAACACTTGCACGTCCTCCTTCTTGCTGTGGGGGTCGAAGATGAGCATGGGGCGACTGCCTACGGTGAATGTCTGAAATAAAGCATAATAGGAATAAGCTCGTTTGGGCTCCTTGAAGATGTAGTCGCGCTTTACTTTGTCCTTATAAATAGCAAGCACCTTCTGTATGCTGTCGGCCTCAAGGGCGTATGGCACATTGGGATTCCAGGTAATTTCGTTGACCTGACTTTGCAAGTTCGTCTGCAATAGCGCAAGTTCTTTAATCTTGACACACTCATCAGAGCCGTCTATTTCGTATTGTGACGACATCGTGGGATAAGAAGCTCTCACAGTGATGGTTTCGGTAGAGTCTACACCAATATTGATCATTTGGCGCGCAATGCGTAATCGATAAAATTCAGGGTGATCCACAGCCTTGGCCTTAAAGGCAAAAGCTCCGTCCGCATCCAACTTCACAGAGTCGATGGTGATGGCACCATTGAGGCTCATGTTTTCAAAATATAGGATTGAGTCCTTGGCATCGGTAATACTTCCGGTAACGTGAACTTTTTCTTCCGTACAAGAAGTAATGGTCAGTGCGGCCAACGCTAAGGCTGAGACTGCAAAAAGATGAGATATCTTCATGTTCATATATTAAATTCGATGTTATTGTCATGGAGTCCTGTCGCATGAGAGACAATGTTTTCTTTACTGCCCTGTGCGATTCTTAAGCAACGGCGCAAGTCCTCCCATAGTATCGAGACCCGTCCATATCTCCATTGTGTAACGGCTCTTCTCCGTTTGCTTTTCACCTGCAAAGATAATGTCAAAAGACCAAAAAAACAAAAAATAACACCCCTTTCTTCTTCTTTTACGTATTAAATAGGTATCTTTGCCGAACTATATATTTTTAGATGTAAGTCAAAACAATA
>CAYVGR010000151.1:0-6710 GCA_964450065.1 uncultured Prevotella sp.
CACAATTCACAATTTTCAATTCACAATTGGCTGCGCGTTGGTAATTCAAAATTCACAATTGGGCTGACGCGTTGATTCTTCGTTCTTCACTCTTAACTCTTAACTTATAATTTGGGCTGCGCGGTGGAGGTAGGGCAGATATTCTAAGATTGTTTGCGAAGCAAACGGGAGGATATTCTACGATGAGCCATTCATTCAAGAAAAGATATTCTCCGGATATTCTAAGATACCGCGGAGCGGTGCGGAGGGTTTTTCACTCTTAATTGTCGGCAATACAAAACCTCTGCAAATTCCAACCCACGTACGAAAGCCATTATTAGCAGCAATAAGTTATATGTATAACCTAACGCTTTGGGTGGAATTTGCAGAGGTCTCCTTAAATACTCAGTATTTGTTTTCTTGATTCATCAATGCATCATAGCAGATACTATATCATTAATACATGTTATTTCTGAACATGGGAATGTCGCCGAGTTTTCCCCAGAAACCCAATGAGGTAATCTTGTTCTCGTTTTCAAACCTCCAGGCACATGTGGAAAAGTTTTCCATCGGTCCCCAGTACGAGTACGTGTACGGGTCATAATTATATCTTACTCGTCTCTCTGGTTTGTAAAGATGAGTAGCTTCACCGCCAAGGCCTTGCTCACCCATATAGATGTAACAATAAGGTATGCGATAGTAGGTGCGGTTGCAGAACTGGAAGTTATAGATTCTTCCACAGGCGTCGCGTCCGAAGTTGTCGACAATGTCGTTCGGCTTTGACAAAGAAATATCGGTACCGTTAAAAGTCAAGAAGTAAGCATTGCAGAAGTGGCAGTTCGACTCTCTACCATAGTAGTCACGATTACCCTCCGGAACAAACTGTTGCAGCAGGTTCTCATCTTCTCCGAGGAGTGCTATCTGATAAATTTGGTCTTTGCAGTAATCGAAAGTACCTTCGGCAACTCTTCTGTTAAAGCCGGTAATCAAGAGCGAGGCACCACTTGGCAGTACTTTTTTCTTGCGGTCGTTGTATAAGAACTGTGCGTTATTTTCTTCCAATTTGCCCAAGTCAATCACGCCAGAAGGCGTTTCAGCACTACCAAATACAGAGCGAACAAGATAATAACCCTCTAAGCTGATGTCATGGTCGCTGATGTTGGTAATCTGAAGAAGATTACGATTGCAATATCTGCTCTTTCGTGTTGACCAGAATTGTGTGATCACCAAGCCTTTGTCACAAACGGGTGCTTCCTCGCTAATCTCAACACGATATACCTTGTGGTTTAGAGGTTTCTCACCTTTTCCAATGGCTTTCTTGGTAAAATGCTGCGCACTTTTCGAGTAAGTTGCCTGTGTTCTCAGACTCACAGTGGTGGACTGCTGTGCTTCTTTGTTAAGGATAGGCATGAACCATACCAAAACCGGCATGCTCTCCTCATTTGCCCTCACCTGAAAATTTCTCACATCAAGCTTTGTGTCTTGCTGTGTTGTTGCAGCTGGCTCCCACGCAATCGCTCCATTTGTAGAGGCGGACAAGTCAAATGTACCATTGGTAGAAACAATGTCCGAGTTTACTATCACGGAACTGGGGGCAACAGCTTGCTGCGTCTTTAATGTCACAACAAACCAACTGCCAAGCGGTTTGAAATCAAGATAGATGTCACCACTGGGTTTGACGGGGGTCAGTGGGGCAAAGAAAGGCAGGTTGAACTGTTCTGACGTGATGTCTATTGTCTTTGAAGATTCTATCTTGAACTTACCGTCGGATGTCATGCCGCTTGCCCATGCACCATTGTTCACACCAGCTTGCTTGCCCATGACAGCTCCCATATACAAGTCTCCCCGCTTCCGGTCGAACCCTGCCGGTATTCTCAATTTGAAGGATATTTTGTTGTTAGCCTCAACAAACACCTCTTCTTTAACAACCTTCTTTTTGTAGCCTTGCTTGTAGCACATGAATACAGGAATCCTATCACCTTTTTCCAGTGATAATTCAACTTCTTTTGGCTATTGTAACGCACTGCCGTTCTCGTTTCAGGAGTCGTGTTGAACATGGCGTTTACCTCGTCAAGGTCGAAGGATGCCGTTCCAGAAATGACATTCGAAGCCTGATCGGCTTCGGCTCCTTGCATGTCGTTCAGCACATCATTCTCAGAGCAGCCAGTCAGAAAGCCCAGCAAGCTAATGGCTATGAACGTAAAAATACCTTTTATTGCTTTCGTCTTCATTGTCATTTATTTTTATTAGTTTTTTTTGTTGTTTTCATCTATTTCATCATTCCACAAAGATTCGCCAGAAAAATCATTCTGATCAAAATCGTAGGCTTTAGCACTTGGCCCACCAGGTAAACCACCTCCACCTTTAGAACCTGCCAATATTCCATTTTCTATTACCATATAAACAGTATCCATTCTTGGACTTACATAGTTCTTTTTCATATTCCTTTTCATTAATTAACGCTCGTTGATATACCTTACTATTTCTTTATTATAACTAACTTTTTAGAAGTATAAATATCCTACAATTCTTTGTTTGCAAAGTTAGGCATCTTTGCTTTTCGACTGCATAACAAAATGTGTCATTGAGTTATCGTTTCGTTTCAATCTGACTATTATCACACTTTGAAACTTCAAATTTCAAAACATTGCGGTGTTTTGAAATACTGTTGTATTAGCATGAAACATATTTATTAAGGTATATAAAAGGCTGTGATTGGCAATATCATAGTTAATAATACTAAATATATAATTCAAAAATGTTAATATAATGCAAAAATAGATTTAATTTTTGTAATATATATTTAATTTTACACGGTATATATTTTAAGAGAGAACCTATGCAAGTGTATTATTTGAACAAGCACTCGATGTGTGAACACTATCAGTACAATAGTCCGACGGGGTTCAGAGTAGTAACAGAAAAGCAAAGCGCGACAAGGCATACCGACCCGTCGCGAACGGCCATGATCTTTTTGTTAAAAGGAAAGTTGAGCGTTGCGGGCAAGCGTTTTCCGAAATTCACGGTACGTCGAAACCAAATGTTTCCCATGCCCGCCGGCACAGACAACTCAATTACCTTTGTTCAGGACAGCATGTTGTTGGTGCTCTATTTTATAGACAGCAAGTTCAGGTTTTGCCACAGCATTCTCACTGACGAGATGATCAGGAATGCACCCCCGCGCTACGATTGGTTGTTTGCTATGGACATGGTCAAGCCCTTAAAAGTATTGACTCGGCAGATAGCCGACTACGTGATGGACGGACTGCTTTGCTGCGACATCCAGCTGATCAAGCAACGCGAGTTTACGGTATATTACAAGCGTATTATCCCAAGGAAGAACTCCTCCCGTTTTTGAATCCGCTGTTTCGAGTCAACCTGTCTTTTCAAGAAACTATTATGGCCATGGCGGGAACCTATCCGTCTATCGATGAGATGGCCGATAAAGTTTGCATGAGTCGACCGACGTTTATCCGCCACTTTAAAAAGTGTTTTGGCGAGACTCCCAAGGCTTGGGTAAACAAGGTGAAGGGTGAAGCGCTGTTCAAGGCTCTGCACAACACCAACGACCAGATGGAGGAGATAGCAAGGCAATTTAAGTTCTCCTCGGTACAGCGTATGTCTACATTTTGCAAAGAGACTCTCGGTGGAACGCCAAGCGAAATAAGGAATGGAGAGGTAAAGCCGGAGCACGCCATGTGATGCAACGGCAGGAGTGAGGATGACATCACACGACATATGATAATGAAAAGCTGTGCGAACGATTGCACAGTTTTTTTATTACCTTTTATACGGGTACACCAGTGCAAAAGAATTAATTTGCTAACTTTGGACATAAAATAAGCCTAAAGACTATGAACTTAATATTTAACGTGGATTATCAGACCCGATTCGGCGAAGACATTGTGCTGAATCTGGGTCAAGGCGGTTCTGTGAAAAAATACAGAATGAGCACGGTGGATGGTACGCGCTGGTCGCACCAATGCCTGATGCCTGACACCTGCGGCGCTGTGGACTATTATTACAGTGTGGAATACACAGGCAGTTTAGAGCGACACGAATGGACAACGGTGACGCATCGCCTGGAACTCTCTGCCGAACGAGCCAAAAACTACACCATATACGACCACTGGGTCGATATTCCCGAGGATGCTTATCTCTACAGCTCGGCATTTACCGACTGCGTGAATCGTCGCAACCGAACAGGGATGCAGCCGTCGACATTCGGCAAAACCGTGAGGCTGATAGTCCGTGCTCCACAACTGCGTGCCGGAGAGCGCCTGCTGCTCGTGGGACAGGGCGATGCGCTGGGCAACTGGGATCCGGCACGTGCCATGAGTATGGTGGAACACAATTTCAACGAATGGGTCGTCGACCTTGATGCTGCCTCACTCGGAACTCGCGGCTTCGATTTCAAGTTTTTGGCTCTGAACGAGAAGGACGACGAAAAGCCCATGTGGGAGACGGGGCTGAACCGCACTATCGAACTACCCCTGATGCAAGAAGGGGATGCCGTGGTTTATCATTTAGATCAAGCATTCTTCCCCATCTGCAACACCAAGCTGGCCGGAACACTCGTCCCTGTGTTCTCGTTGCGGTCGAAGACCAGTTTCGGCGTGGGCGACTTTGGCGATTTGCGCAAGATGGTGGACTATGTGGAGAAGAGCGGGCAGCGCGTTCTGCAGATTCTCCCCATCAACGACACAACCATCACCCACACCTGGACAGACTCCTATCCCTACAGTTGCATCAGCGTGTTTGCCCTGCATCCGCAATATGCCGACCTCAACCGGTTGCCACAACTCAAAGACGGCAAACAGCGAAACGACTATGCTGCCCTGCGCGAACAGCTCAACCAGCTGCCGCAGATAGACTATGAGCGTGTGAACAAGGCCAAACTCGACTATCTGAAAATCATATACCAACAAGAGGGCAAGGCCATGATGAGCACCCAGGCATTCAAAGACTTCTTTGCCGAGAACGAGCAATGGTTAGTGCCCTACGCACAGTATTCGATGCTTCGCGACAGCTACGGCACGGCAAACTTCTCGCAGTGGCCCGACCACAACACCTGGAACGAGGCCGACCGCAAGGCACTCTCCAACCCCCGCAACAAAGCATATAAAGAGGTGGAGTTCTGGTATTTCGTGCAATATGTATTGAGTTCGCAGCTCAAAGAGGTTCACGATTATGCACGCCGTCGGCATGTCATCCTCAAGGGAGACATTCCAATCGGGGTTAACCGCTACGGATGCGACGTATGGATGGAGCCAAAATACTTCAACCTGAACGGACAGGCAGGGGCTCCACCCGATGACTTCTCGGTGAACGGACAGAACTGGGGGTTCCCCACCTATAACTGGGAAGAGATGCTCAAGGACGGATGTCTGTGGTGGGTGCGCCGCTTTCAAAACATGGCCAAGTTCTTCGATGCCTACCGCATTGACCATGTGCTGGGCTTTTTCCGCATCTGGCAGATTCCCAGTCATGCTGTCCATGGCCTGCTGGGGCATTTCCAGCCGGCTCTTGGCATGACCCGCGAAGAGATTGAGGGATACGGACTGCCATTCAACGAGCAACATTTCTGCGAGCCATTCATCACCGACTGGATTCTCGACCGTATGTTCGGCGAGCGGGCCGGCGAGGTGAAGGAGAAATACCTGAACCATGCCCATGATGACGTGTGGACGATGAAACCGGAGTTTAACACGCAGAAGAAGGTGGAGAAGGCTTTTGAAAAGGAGACCGTGCAAGACGAGCTTAACCTGCGCGACGGGCTCTATGCCTTGATCTCGAATGTGCTCTTCGTGCGCGATGCCAACAAGAACGGCGAGTTCCATCCACGCATCTCGGCACAGTTCAACTTCACTTACGAGGCGCTCTACGACAAGGACAAGGCGGCGTTCAACCGACTCTACAACGACTATTTCTATCGCCGCAACAACCAGTTCTGGTACCGGGAGGCCATGAGGAAACTGCCGAGGCTTGTTGAGGCCACACAGATGCTGGTATGTGCGGAGGATTTGGGAATGGTGCCCGACTGTGTGCCTTGGGTGATGCATGAGCTTAAAATCTTGTCCTTAGAGATTCAGTCAATGCCCAAGGATCCGCACGTGCGCTTCGGCCATCTGTCGGCCAACCCCTACCGATCGGTCTGCACGTTCTCCACACACGATATGGCCACTCTGCGACAGTGGTGGGACGAGAACAACGAGCGCACTCAGGACTACTACAACTCGATGTTGTATCATGGCGGCATGGCTCCCCACCCGCTGCCCGGATGGTTGGCCCGCGACATCGTTTCGCGTCAGCTCACCTCTCCGAGCATGCTCTGCGTGCTGAGCCTTCAGGACTGGTTGGCCATGAGCGAGCGCCTGCGTCTCGATAATGCCGATGCCGAGCGCATCAACATTCCCGCTAATCCACGTCACTACTGGCGCTACCGCATGCACCTCAACATCGAAGACCTGATAGCCGATGAGGAGTGGATGAACAGCGTGAAGGAACTTATTGCGCAAAGCGGAAGAGGTTTTTAATTCAAAATTCACAATTCAAAATTCACAATTAGGCTGCGCGTTGGCAATTTACAATTTACAATTAAGCTGCGCAGAGGCAATGCGCAATTCAAAATTAGGCTGCGCGTTGGAGGTAGGGCAGATATTCTAAGATTGTTTGCGAAGCAAACGGAAAGATATTCTGCGATGAGCCCTTCATTTTAAAAAAGATATTCT
>CAYVGR010000152.1:0-6698 GCA_964450065.1 uncultured Prevotella sp.
CCCATAGCACTCTCCACCTGATTGGTAGCACGCTTCCAAAGAGGATAGTCTTCTTTGCGTCCCTTCATGACTTTTCCAAAGAAATCAAAGTTGGCTTCGCGTACTTCATCACTGAGATAAGAAGACGAACTCATTATGACATCCCATTCTATCAAAGCTTTCAATTCGTCAGTAGTCAGAAGTGCGGCAAGCTTGTCATAGCCTGCAAAGAATGCCGGTTGTCCTACAACAATCTCCTGAATATGGGCCACGTTAACTCCTTCGGCAACAGACATCTCTTCTAATGGAATATTGGGATAGTTTTCCTTAAACTCCTGTATGGTCATCTTGTTGTAATTGGCCTGAGGATCTCGCAACTCTACATTGCTCTTGGAGATAAGAGCCAGCATGGTCTCAAAACGGAAGATGTCTCTGCTCCTCTGTTCTGCTTGGGCATCGGAGAAGCCATACAGGCGGAACATGCGGGCAATGTGCTTTTTGTAAGCCTCACGAATATCAACCGTGGCCTTATCGTTATTCACATACCAATCTTTCTGACCCAAGGTTAACCCTCCCTGATAAAGGTTGAGAATGTTCATCGTAACATTCTTTTGATCGGCTCCAAAAAATGAGCTAAAAGCTACCCCATACCCTCTTTTGGCATATTTAAGCTGTAACTGCCGCAATGCCTCCACAGAAGTCGTAGACTCTATCTCATGGAGAAGGGGCTTTACCGGAGACACTCCTTCTTGATTGCGACGATCCAGATCCATGGCAAGTTTATAAAAATCGCTTAACTTTCTTTCGGTAGTTCCCTCCTTGTACTTCTTCTTAGAGAGGTCGGAAAGGATACTGTTAACTTGCTTGTTTACATTTTCCTGCAACATGTCAAAGCTTCCGTAACGACTGTAGGCCGCAGGAAGTGGGTGGCTGGATTGCCATCCTCCCGTAGCAAACTGGTAGAAATCGTCGGCCGGATTAACCGATTTGTCAAGATTGGAAAGATCTAATCCTGATTTGCCCTGGGCATTTACACCCACCACAGGAGCCGCAAACATCATCACCATTGGAAAAAATTGTTTTACGTTCATATTGTTTATTATTAATGATTTTATCTGAATATAACCGGAATCAACGTTCGACATCAAAAGAACAAGCTTTTCGGATAGGCTAATCATTGGTCGTTGAGGGCTTCAAGAACCTCTGAAAGTTTCATCCAATTCTCATTTTCTTTATCGAGGGCAGCAGTTATCGATGTATACTCGGTAACTAAGTCGACGTCTGACGCATTTTCGGGAATCATGAGCAGGGCATCGAGCTCCTTGAGTCGAGCCTCCATCTTGGTTATCTTCTTCTCCGACTCTTCTACCGCACGCGAAGCTTTCCTAATCTTCTTTTGCTGCTCTTTATGCTCCTGATAGCTGATCTTGTTGGCTGAATCAGACGTGGTTTTAGCCTGAGCAGGTTGCGGCTTAGGCGCTGACGCAGATTCGCTAATAGCCTCATGAATGGTCTCGGCATTGTGTGCATGCAAGTAATCGTAGATGCCGCCAAGGTGCTCACGAACCATACCACCGCCAAACTCATATACCTTACTCACCAATCCATCGAGAAATTCACGGTCGTGGCTTACGAGAATCACTGTGCCGTCAAAGGCTTGGATTGCTTCTTTGAGCACGTCTTTCGACGGCATGTCAAGGTGGTTGGTCGGCTCATCGAGTATCAATAAGTTAACAGGTTCGAGCAAAAGGCGAATCATCGCCAGCCGTGAACGTTCACCACCCGACAACACTTTTACCAACTTCTCGGATGTTTCGCCACCAAACATAAATGCCCCTAAAAGATCGTTAATCTTTAACCGCATATCGCCTGTAGCCACTTGATCAATGGTATCGTACACAGAGATGCTTTCATCCAAGAGTTGTGCTTGGTTTTGTGCAAAGTAACCAATCTGTACATTATGTCCTATCTTGAGCTTTCCGGTATAGGGAATCTCACCCATGATACACTTCACCAGTGTAGACTTGCCTTCTCCGTTCTTGCCGACAAAAGCAACTTTCTCTCCTCTTCGGATAGTAAATGTAACATGATCGAACACCGTGTGGCTGCCATAGTCTTTTCTAAGGTCCTCACAAATGATGGGAAAATCACCCGAACGTAAGCACGGAGGAAATTTCAAATGCATTGTTTTGTTATCCACATCATCGACTTCCACCGGTACAATCTTCTCCAACTGACGAATGCGCTGCTGCACTTGGATAGCTTTTGAAGCCTTGTAGCGGAAACGATCGATAAAGGCCTGCGTGTCTGCTATTTCCTTTTGCTGGTTTTCGTATGCTCTAATCTGCTGCTCGCGGCGTTCCTTGCGCAAAACAATGTATTGGTCATAGCCAACCTTATAATCCTCGATATGCCCACAGGTGATTTCTATCGTACGGTTAGTAACATTGTTGATGAATGCACGGTCGTGACTAACCAGCACTACCGCCTTAGCACTTTGAGTCAAAAAACGCTCCAACCACTGAATGCTCTCAATATCAAGATGGTTGGTGGGCTCGTCGAGAAGAAGTACATCTGGCTGTTGCAACAATATCTTGGCTAACTCTATACGCATACGCCACCCCCCGGAAAACTCACGCGTAGGACGTTCCAAATCCTCATGCGTAAAGCCAAGTCCAACCAGTATACGCTCCAACTCTGCTTCATAATTATCTCCACCCATCATCATAAAGCGGTCGTGCTCCTGTGTAAATTCCTCAACAAGAGCCAGGTAATCATCGCTTTCATAGTCGGTTCGATGAGCCATCTCTTGTTGCAAACGTTCTATTCTTTCTTTCATCTCTGTATGATGCAAGAAAGCCTTGCGCGCTTCCTCACGCACAGTAGTTTCGTCTGTAAGTTTCATTACCTGAGGGAGATAGCCTATGGTCGTATCGTTGGGTACAGCTATAGTGCCAGATGTAGGCTTCTGCAAGCCACAAATTATCTTAAGCATTGTGGACTTACCCGCCCCATTCTTACCGACCAATGCTAAGCGGTCGCGGTCGTTAATCACAAAATTTACATGTTGGAAAAGTGGACGTACACCAAACTCTACGGTCAAATTATCAATAGAAATCATCGTCTAAATAGATGTTATTGAGCTTACAAAGTTACAAAAAATACTTCAGATTGTCCCAGTATGCTATATTTTTATTACATTTGCAACGTAACCACAATAGTCTGCTATTAATGGTAACAACATATAGGTTCCACCTTAACTTTATAACATGAGAAAATATATTGTAATACTATTTTTCATTTTATCCACTATGCCCATGAATGCACAGTTGGACTCATGCCACCCTTATCGCATTGGCGTAATAGGTGATAGCTATGTGAAAAATCATCGTGAACCCATAGAACATACATGGCATTACAAATTGGCCAAAAAACATGGGATGAAATACTATAACTATGGACGCAACGGGAATTGTGTATCGGTAGACCTCAAAACATGGGGACCGTCAATGGTTAATCGGTACAAGGAAATGAACGACTCGCTCGACATAATAGTTGTTATAGCGGGACACAATGATGCCTCACGTATAGACTCCACTATAACCATTGGCTTATATCGTGAAAAATGTACTGAACTTTGTCAGGGACTAATAGAAAAGTATCCTCATGCCTACATTTTTTGGTTTACACCCTGGGCAAATAGCAAACCAGGTTTTGAAAAAGTAGTCGAGGTAACCAAAGAAGTATGCGGCTCAATGGGAATACCAGTGTTTGATTGCTACCATAACAGCAATATTTTTGCGCTAAACGATCGTTTCCGCAACATCTATTTTCAAGGAGGGCAACAGGATCGTGCTCATCTTAACAATAAAGGACATGACAGATTTCTACCCATTGCCGAAAACTTTATTATGCAATACATTCCCTCAAATGAAGAAAAAACGAAGTAATGGAAAGATAATAGGCTGAATTAGACAGATAAACCCTAAAAAAGACCTATCTTTGCAACTATCATACATTAGATATATAAACGATATGAACAATAAAATCAACAAATACATCAACGCTTCTTACCAGCTATATGATATAACAGGTGGGCAAAACGAGCTCATCGAACAAACCTCTGACGATCAGCCTCTCTCGTTTATCACTGGATTAGGACTGCTATTGGAAGACTTTGAGCAACAATTAATTGATCTCGAAATTGGCAGAAAATTCAACTTCACACTTCAACCGGAGCAGGCATACGGCATTCACAGCGATGACCGTGTGGTAGAATTGGACAAACAACTATTTTTTGTAGACGGCAAATTCGACGAGGCAAATGTTTACCAAGATGCAATAATCCCTCTGCAAAATGAGGATGGAAATCGCTTCATCGGTCGTGTGATAAAGGTTTTTGCCGATAAGGTGAAAATAGACTTAAACCACCCTTTGGCAGGCAGAACTTTGAATTTCCGTGGAGAGATTCTCGAAAATCGCGAGGCAAGCAACGAAGAAGTGGCTCAGTTCATAGGACAGCTGTCAAATAATGGTGGCCATTGTGGTGGCCATTGTAAATGTGGTGAGTCCGAACATGAAGGAGAATGCCAATGCGGTGAACATAAAGATCAAAGCGGATGTGATTGTGGTGGCCATAAGCATCGAAACGAATGCTGTGGCAGACATCATAAGCATTAAATTACTCATCACTGCATTATTGCAAGGCCTACAACGCATCGTAAGGCAAATATCATAATACAGACGAGAGCTGCAGCCTGCCACAATGCAGGCTGCATTGATTTAAATAAACTTTACTATAAAGATGATGAGAAATACTTTTGGCAACATCTTCACTTTGACCACATTTGGTGAGAGCCACGGTGAAGCAGTTGGTGGTATTGTAGATGGAATGCCGGCAGGAATAGAAATAGACATGGAGTTTGTACAACACGAGCTGGACAGACGCAAACCGGGACAAAGCAAAATAACAACATCGCGCAAAGAGGGCGATGAAGTAAAGTTGCTAAGTGGCATTTTCAAGGGCAAGACTACGGGGGTACCTATCGGCTTTATAGTAACTAACAAGAATCAACATTCCAAGGACTACGATAACATGCGTCAGCTCTTTCGTCCGTCACATTCCGATTTCACCTATTATAATAAATATGGCCTGCGCGACCATCGTGGTGGAGGACGCTCCTCGGCACGCATTACTATCAGCCGTGTAGTAGCTGGGGCATTGGCTAAATTGGCGCTCAGGCAATTGGGCATTTCCATCCAGGCTTACACCACACAAGTAGGCAACATCAAACTGGAGCGCGACTACCACCTTTATGATCTCAACCAAACCGAACACACCATGGTTCGCTGCCCGGATACAGAAAAAGCCAAGCAGATGGAGGAGCTCATTATGGAAGTGAAAAACGCAGGAGATACCATTGGAGGCGTTATTGCATGCGTCGTGAAAGGCTGCCCCATAGGTTTGGGGGAACCCGAATTTGGCAAGCTGCATGCTCAGCTGGGGGCGGCCATGCTAAGCATTAATGCCGTGAAGGGATTTGAATACGGTGAAGGATTTGCCGGAGTAGCTTCAAGAGGTAGCGAGCAAAATGATGTGTTTATTAATGATAATGGGCGAATATCCACCGCAACCAATCACAGCGGAGGAATACAAGGAGGTATCAGCAACGGGCAAGACATCTGGTTCAGGGTGGCATTCAAGCCCGTGGCAACCATCCTTCAGAAGCAAAATACAGTAGATATTAATGGGAACCCAACTATTCTCAATGCCAAGGGAAGACATGATCCATGTGTTCTGCCTCGTGCAGTACCCATTGTAGAAGCCATGGCAGCTATGGTGTTATTAGATTATTATCTGATAAACAAAACCACACACCTGTGATTTTTATATAAGGCATAAGGTTTTAACACTTTTATACTTTACTTTCCAAGATTATATCGTATATTTGCAACATCAACGATTAGGGATTTGAGAAAACCCCGAATCAGTTTAGTTAAGTCTAGTTTAGTTTTTGTGTTGGTTGGGGGCTGTCGGTCGACAGCCCCCATGTTTTTTATTTTGTCTATAAATTCTCAAGAAACGTCATCATCCAATGTGATAAAGAGTAGCTCAGCAAAATAGACAAAATTACTCCTTATGTCTTCAAAAGAATGTTTTAGACCACTCCTATAATCTCTTGAACACTTTTGCATCCATGCCGTTTAAGCCATTCGGCTATGCCGTTTTTTACTTTTAGCGTAACCATCGGGTCTATAAAGTTGGCTGTACCGACCTGTATAGCAGTGGCTCCAGCCATCATAAACTCGATAGCATCCTCGGCATTCATAATGCCTCCAAGCCCTATAACCGGAACTTTCACCGCATGAGCAACATCCCAAACCATGCGCACGGCAACTGGCTTGACCGCCGGTCCACTCAATCCGCCGGTTCGAATACTGAGCTTGGGCTTGCGACGCTCAATATCGATGGCCATACCCATTAATGTGTTGATAAGCGATACAGAGTCGGCTCCCTCCGCTTCACAAGCTCGTGCGATTTCCGCAATATCCGTTACATTGGGAGATAGCTTCACGATTAGGGTTTTGTTGTAAACCCTACGCACTGCTCGAACCACGCTCGAAGCCCCTTCACACGTAACGCCAAAAGACATACCACCCTCTTTTACATTCGGACACGAAATATTAAGCTCAATGGCAGGTATCTTATCTAAGGCATC
>CAYVGR010000153.1:0-6543 GCA_964450065.1 uncultured Prevotella sp.
ATACTTCTTTATTATTCTCTACCCGACGAAGTAAACACCCATTCTCTAATCCGAGAACTCTATAAGGCAAACAAGACTATACTTTTGCCCAAAGTAGTGAGCGATGGTAATATGGAAATCAGAGTTTATACGGGTGAGACCAGTTTGGTTGAGGGTACATTCCAAATCATGGAGCCGTCAGGGCCTCTTTTCACCGAATATGAGACCATTGATTTGGCAATAATTCCGGGAATGAGCTTTGATGAAAAGAGAAACAGACTTGGCAGAGGCAAGGGATATTACGACCGTTTCCTTGCTCACGTACCCTCCTTATATAAAATTGGCGTATGCTTTGATTTTCAGAAAACGGATAATGTGCCCTGCGAATCGACAGATATAGCTATGAACGAAGTATTATGATTATGCTTTGAAGTCCTCTCCTTCGTCCTTATTACGATTAACAGAGTTTCACCAGTCAATATACAACAACATCCGTTATGACCGAAGCACCAACAAGTTTATTCAGTTCTACGGTTAAGTCAGAACGTCGCATACTTAAATCTTGTCGTAAAGCCGGATTGAGAATCTTAACATAGAGCACTTGATTCTTAATAAATTTTTCTTGAGTATAACGCTTTACGGCATCGCCTACGACCGTCTCCCACGAATCTACTATTCTTTTCTGCAGCAACGGGGTCTCCAATCCTTCTTTACGAAGGAATTGTTGCAATATCTCTCCCAGTGGTTTCACATCACGCCTGAACATCGTCGTGCCTCCTTTCTGTAATTTCTCCTGCTTTAACATCGAACAGTTTATAATCTCCCCGACTGTGGCTTAGAATCTTATCCAGATGTCCACGATTAGTGTCTGTGATAAAAATTTGGCCATAATTGTCACCCGAAACCAACTTTATGATCTGTTCCACACGTCGGGAATCGAGCTTGTCGAAAATATCATCCAATAACAAGAGCGGAGTTGTGTTGGAGGAAGTGCGTCGCAAAAAATCAAACTGTGCCAGCTTCAACGACAAAACATAAGTTTTGATTTGACCCTGGCTTCCCTCTCGTTTCATGGGGTAATCATCTATCAGCATTTCCAAATCATCACGATGAATTCCATGAAGACTATACCCCACAGCCCTATCCTTAAAACGATCGCGCTGAATCACATCAAGTAATGGGCCTCGCTGACAGTGTGATATATATCGCAGCGACACCCTTTCTTGTAATCCGGATATATATTGATAAATATCTTGGAATACAGGAATAAGTTCCTCGACAAATGCGTGACGCTTGTGATACACAATTTCTCCCTGTTCAGCCATCTCTTGTTCCCACAAATCCAGCAAGGTTACATCTGGCTCCGCCTCCATTTTCAACAGCGCGTTACGTTGTTGAAGTGCCTTGTTGTAACGGTTAAGTGCATCTATGTAGAGGTTATCATATTGCGCTATGACAATATCCATGAGTTTCCTTCGTCCATCTCCTCCTCCATCAACCAGAATCGTATCTGAAGGCGAAACGAAAATTAAAGGAATCAAACCAATATGTTCAGAAAACCTTTTATAAGCCTTTTTATTACGACGAAATTGCTTGGCTCGCCCCCTTTTCAGACCTACACTGACATTTTCTTGATTTCCGGAATCACTTTCATATGCGCCATCGATCATGAAGAAATCCTGTCCATGCATCATCACCTGGCTATCAACACTTGTAAAACTGCTATGGCAAAACGATAAATAATATACTGCATCAAGAAGATTTGTTTTACCCTCGCCGTTATTACCAATTAGGCAATTGATTTTAGGAGAGAACCTAAGATTTGCCTCACGAATGTTCTTATAGTTTATAATAGAAAGATTCTTTAATATCATCTGTTATGGCTCTGATGTATGCAAAGATAACTTATTTAGAAATCAAAAACGAAAAAAGAAGCTTATAAATTTCAATATGTGAGATAAAATAGTTAATTTTGTCACAAAATATTGTAAATATAAAATAATAAAATAATGGCAAACACAAACGATCAGGCAACATTTGAAGTTGCTTCAAAGTCAGAGGCTTTTCTCCAGAAAAACGGAAAAGCAATTCTCATCGCTGTAGCAGCGGTAGTCCTTGTTATTGTTGGATATTTCTGCTACAAGTCATTCATTAGTAATCCACGTGAAGAAAAGGCCAGTACAGCCATTGCGCGTGGGCAGGAATATTTCAATTCGGAGCAATTCGACAAAGCACTCAATGGCGATGGAGCGAGCTACACGGGATTCGTTAAAATTGCCAGCGATTACAGCAACACTAATGCCGGAAACCTTGCAAACCTTTATGCAGGTTTGAGCTATGCACATCTTGGCAAATGGCAAGATGCTGTTAAATATCTCGAAGCATTTTCTCCAGCCAAAGATGCAATGGTAAGCCCTGCAGCCATTCAGGCTCTCGGCAATGCCTATGCACACGTCGGGCAAGTAGACAAAGCCATCAGCAAGCTCAAAGAAGCTGCAAAAAAAGCCGACTCGAAAGCTAAAAACGGTGTAAACAACAGCCTCTCTCCAACATTCCTCCTACAGGCAGCTCAGCTTTTGGAGTCAGAGAAGAAGCAGGATGAAGCTCTGAAGATTTATCAGGATATCAAGAGCAAATACACAAACTCAATGCTTGTACAGAGCAGCGAAATTGATAAATACATAGAAAGAGTAACAAAATAAAATGGCAACAGCACTCCACAACCTTTCAGATTACGACTTCAATAAAGTTCCGGATGCCAGTAACATGTGCTTTGGGATCGTTGTTTCAGAATGGAATCCTGAAGTTACGGGCGCACTTCTTGATGGAGCGGTCAAGACATTGGAGAAACACGGTACAATACCGGAGAACATCCATGTCAAGACTGTACCGGGAAGTTTTGAGCTGGTATATGGAGCTCAGCAAATGTGCAAGAACGATGGCTTCGATGCAGTCATCATACTTGGCTGTGTAATTCGCGGTGAAACCCCCCATTTTGACTATATTTGCGAAGGAGTAACCAATGGTATTTCTCATTTGAATGCCAGTCAAAACATTCCGGTGGTTTTTGGTTTGTTAACAACCAATAATTTGCAGCAGGCCAAAGACCGAAGCGGAGGGAAATTAGGAAACAAAGGTGATGAGTGTGCTATAGTGGCCATCAAGATGGCAAAATATTAAAGTTGAGCCTATGCTCGATTTTGCAGCAATAGATTTTGAAACTGCAAATAGGGAAAGATCCAGCGTTTGCAGTGTTGGTCTGGTGATAGTAGAGAATGGGGAAATAGCCGATTCATACTATCACCTGATTCGTCCTATCCCAAACTATTATGACATATTCACGACCCGGGTGCATGGACTAACATTTGCAGACACAACTGAGGCTCCCACTTTCCCGGAAGTTTGGGCAGACGTAGCTCTTAAAATAAGGCATCTGCCACTGGTCGCACACAATAAAGCCTTCGATGAAAGCTGTCTGAAAGCAGTTTTCAGAGCCTATGGGTTGGAATACCCCAACTATAAATTCCTGTGTACACTTATTGCGGCTAAACACAGATGGAAGCGTGGAATGTTAGAAAACTTTCAGCTCCAAACCGTTGCTCAAGCTTGCGGTTACGATTTAACCAACCATCATCATGCACTTGCTGACGCCCAAGCCTGTGCTGCAATAGCAAAGAAAATATTATAAACAAACAACCCCTATTAATAATTCATAAATAATATGAGACTATACGAACATCTCCAAGCATACGAATTCGATGAGATTATGCCGGTTATCGTTGATATGTTTCCCGGAACAGGTAAATATCATGATGCGCTTCAACAAGCCTACAATATTCTGTTAAACATGAAACCAGCTCCCACGAAAAAAGATATTAAGTACAAAATCATGTCTTCAGCAAATGGCAATGAACATTATATCGGAGCAGAAGACAAAGATTTCGATACCACATGGGAAGTTTGTCTGGGTAAAAATCTTACAAAAGAAAAAGACGTTGACCTCACTGACATAGAAATGATAGCCAACGCCCTGGTTAACATTTGTTTTATAGCACGCCATCCTCGTGCCTTTGACAAAGCTTATGCAGAGTTGACTAAGCCCGATCGCTAAAAGGGCAAACACCGCTTTTACTTTTAAGGCATCACGTAAGACGCCGCTTTATACAACGCTGCAGCCCCGGCAGAATTTCTACCGAGGCTGCAGCGTTGTTTATGTTTGTATGAAATGGGCAACCCAATGCCTTAAACTCCGTCTTCGTCGTCCTCCATTGTCTCCGGTTCCATATCCAATTTATTATCCTTCGATACGGAAATATTACCAAAATTATTAACTTTCAACACAAGAGGAACGTATTCATCACTTGACTTATCAGGATTACCCACACTGGCGGCAAACACCAGATGATTGCCATCAACTCTCACAAAGACAATTCCCAATAAAGCCCCATTTTTATAGTAGACGTTATCTACGTATGACTTGAAAAAGCTCTTATCAAAAGTCTTATTGAAGAAGTAAGTACCGTCCGCACGGACAATCTTCAAAGTAACACGGTTATCATAATACCGTGAAAAACCATCAGAAGCAAGAGGCAAAGCCGTGTCTGCCCTAAGTTCAGTTTCTATCATGTATTTTTTCCCTACCCACTCTGCCTGTCGCGTTTGCGAATAGTCTCCCATCTTGCGAGTCTGTGGGGCCTTCGTGACTGTAGGCTCCTTTTTGGCAATAATTATCGTATTCGGCTTTTTTTTCGAACATGACAGTAATGTCAGGACAGCCAAACTCATTGCGCATAAACCTAATATTCTTTTCATTGAGTCAATGTTTGTTATAGGTGCAAAGTTAAACAAAAAGTATTAAAAAACAAAAGGCATTCCCTATTCACATAGAGAATGCCCATTCCTAAATACCTTTAAACCTTTACAAACCTATTGAGCTTCACACGATATTATAAAAGTTTAGTTTATGAATTGTCAACAAAAATATGTTTACTGCATATTCATTTGGTTACGGTTACCGCCATAGTGACCTTTTCCACTCTTTTGTCTCTGCATACGTTGCTTTTTTGCCTCAGTATATTTGGAGTACTGGGCATCCGACATAATATTCTTGAGCTCTTTTTCGTATGCCTCGCGGTTTGCCTTCATCTCGCTTTTACGCTTTTCCATTTGTTCCTTGCATTTGCAATCAGCATTACACTGCTTGCATTTAGCATCACATTGTTGAGCGTTCTTATTCCCCATTCCATGCCTTCCGGCTCGGTTACCCATACGAGGGAGTTTGTTGGCATATGCTGTGTTAAGCTCCAGTAGCTGCTTAGCCTGTGTTTCGTTCAAATCAAACCGACTCACCATACGATCTGTGCGATGCTTTATCATTTCGGTTTTGTCAAACTTGCGTTGTTGTTGCTTACCTGCATTATTTTGAGCTGTCACTGTTAAAGTTGTTAACATCACAGCTGCCATCAGTGTTATTAACCTGTTCATAATTTCTAGTTTAGTTACTGTGTCGATTTATTTATCTATATAAGAAGACTGTAAAATAGCTTCTCATTTGAGTTGCAACTGTCCTTTTGACGTTAACATAATCAGAAGGTTTAAAAGTCCAGTCAAAAAAAAACTTAATAAATGATTTTTCTATATTTTTGTAAGTATCTTTGCAACAACACTAACAATAAACACAGATGCTGAACAAACGTGTCATACCATTATTTATCACTCTACTCATCATTGTCTCAAGTTGTGGACACAAAGCCAAAACTCCTGAACAAGCACCCATAGACACCATACCTATGATGGTTATGCAAATACAAAAATGTTCACGACTTTACACCTCCGAATATCAGCTTCATAAAATTGTGACCTATGATGATTCCATGTCTATCAACGGAACAATACTCAACAAAAAATTTAAAATCGATCTTCCGTTAGGAAAACGAAAAGTGGCTATTCCTATGACAGCCAGCATTAAAGCCTATGTAGACTTTAATGAGTTCTCAACAAAGAATGTTCGACGTAAAGGAGACAAAATAGAAATAATACTACCCGACCCGGAAGTAACAATGACCAGTACACAGATTGATCATGGGGAAATTAAGAAAAAAGTTTCGATGATGCGAAGTAATTTCTCGGACGAGGAAATCACACGTATTCAGCAGCAAGGCCGTCAGGAGATGATTAAGGCCATACCCAATTTGGGAATTATTGAAAATGCCCGTCAGAGCGCGGCCCGCCAACTTATTCCCATCATAGAACAGATGGGCTTTGAGCAAGATAACGTGACCATAACGTTCCGTAAGAAATTCACATTGAATGACATTCCATCATTAATCAAGAAAACAGAATAAACTCATGAGCAACTCTAACGATAATTCACGGCATATTTTCAAGAAATTATACAAGATACGCGGTATAGGTGTACTTGTTTTCACAGCACTTGTAGCGGGTGTAATTGCTTTCATCTTTTGGACCGTCAAAAGCTGTAATGTTGAAACAGGAAAGAATGGAAAGATTGGAATTACCCCTGTACAAATAGCCAAAATACAAGACATCGGACAATGGGAATTC
>CAYVGR010000154.1:0-6415 GCA_964450065.1 uncultured Prevotella sp.
TAAAGTTACGAGGAATATTAGTAACATTCAAAAATACAGGCAGATATGGAAACGGATGTGACGTATAGCTTGACAAGAGAATGATAATAAGCTTGCGGATTTTAGACAAAATTAAACTCCAAATCAACAAAACAAAAAGTGGCTTTAGAAAGAATTAAGTAAATTTGCTTTTAATATTTGACTTTGCTCATCTGCCTTGAAACAAAAAACTAAAACCGGAAGGTATGAGATGAAAAGTCGTATGTTTGCTAAAAGTTATACTTTAAACATGGAGTTGTAAGCAGACTCAGATGAATAAAACCTATGATTATTCCCTAATAAGGGATGTACTAAAACCTAATATTTATGTATAGACTAAAAAAATGTGTGTTAATGTTTGTCCTCGCATTTGTCAGTATGACCATATGCGCACAAAGCTTGACGGTAACTGGTACGGTTACTGATGGTGAAGGATATGGAGTGATTGGAGGTAGTGTAGCCGTTAAAGGTGCTGCTAATCTTAAAACTGTTACCGATGTCAATGGTAAATACACTCTGAAGGTGAACAATGCTTCTAAAGATGTATTGGTTTTTTCCTATGTGGGAATGTCACCTCAGGAAGTGAAAGTAAACAATCGACGTGAAATAAATGTTACATTAAAAGCTGATCCTTTGGTGCTGGATGAGGTAGTAGCCATTGGTTATGCAACTGTTAAACGTAAGGATTTGACGGGTTCGGTAGCTTCGATAGAAGGCAAGGAGCTCTCGAAGGTTCCCACGAGCGACATCACCCAGGCATTGGCAGGTCGAATGGCCGGTGTGCAGGTGTTGCAAAGTGAAGGTGCCCCTGGGGCTTCTATTTCCGTGTGCGTGGAGGTATTTCCATTACGCAGAGCAACGAACCGTTGTATATCATCGATGGATTTCCAAGCGAGGATGGCATGGCAACCCTCTCGCCTGCCGAGATAGAAACAATCGACATTCTGAAGGATGCTTCGGCAACGGCCATTTATGGTGCGCGTGGTGCCAATGGTGTGGTTGTGATCACAACGAAGAACGGAGCCAAAGGCGGAAAGTCGACGGTGACCTTTGACAGCTATATTGGCTTCAAAAAGATTGCCAAGAAATTAGATGTTCTTTCTCCCTACGAATTTGCTAAACTCGATTATGAGCGTCGGGTATTTGATAATGTAACCCAAGATGACTGGGATAAGGATATAACGGCCTATGAGAAAGTGTATGGAAAGTACAGCGATATTGAAGCCAATTATGGCAACCGTAAGGGATTAGATTGGCAGGATAAGACACTGGGACGCACCGCACTGACACAAAATTATCGTGTAGGGGTATCAGGTGGAATCGGCAAGCTGAACTATAACCTGGCCTACTCTTATTATGACGAGGAAGGTGCTATGGTGTACAGTGGTAACAAAAAGCATAACATCTCTTTCAACATGAGCCACAAGCTGAACGACCGTCTGACCGTCAATGCACGTATTAGCTACGACCAGATGAAGGTTTATGGCATGGGGACGTCTGATGGAGGTGACCGATTCAACAAGATGCAGCACATTCTGCAATATCGCCCTACCATAGGAATCAACGGTACTGATGATTTGTTGCTGGAGGACGAAGACCCTATCTTTGTCGATGATTCAGGCAATGGGATGCAGAACCCGTTGCTTTCGGCTGCGGAGGAAACCAATGATCGTCAATTCCGCACTTTCCTGGCAAACGGAGGCTTTACCCTAAAACTCTTCAAGGGTTTGTCATTCCGCAACACCACGGGCATGCGTTATCAGACACGTCGGAATGATGTCTTTTATGGTGCCAAGTCGATCGTTGCCAAACGTTCCAGCATTAACGGCAGCATTCAAAATCTGGAATACGGCAGTTTCCAAACTTCAAATGTGTTGAATTATAAATGGTCAGGAAATGGCCACGATGTAACGGCCATTGTCGGACAGGAGTATGTTGATCGTTGGAACCGTAACTTCAAAGCGGCGGCCTCAAACTTCCCCAATGATGATATTGGCTTGGCAGACCTTTCACTGGGTTTACCGACGGCGGTTTCGTCCGGTGAGAACTATGACGACAAGCTGCTCTCATTCTTTACCCGATTCAACTATGGGTTCATGGATAAATATTTGTTTTCGGCTTCTCTTCGTGCTGATGGCTCCTCTAAGTTTGGTAAAAACAACAAGTGGGGATACTTCCCGGCTTTCTCTGCCGCATGGCGATTGGGAGAAGAGGAATTTATCAAAAACCTGAATGTTTTCTCCAATCTGAAACTTCATTTGGGCTATGGTATGGCAGGAAACAACCGTATTGGCAACTATCTGAGCTTGGCCACGCTGGGGTCTGTGAATTATCCCAACGGAGATTCCACGCAGTCGGGATATGTATCCAAGCAGATTCCCAATCCTGACTTGAAATGGGAAGCCAACAAAACCTTTAACTTCGGTCTTGATTTTGGTTTCTTCAAACAGCGCCTGACGATTTCCCCAGAGTTTTATATCAATCGCAGCAGCAACTTGTTGCTCAATGCCAAGTTGCCAACCTCCGCAGGTTATAGCAGTATGGTCATTAATGCCGGCGAAACTGAAAACAAAGGTTTTGATCTGACTGTAAATTCGATTAACGTGATGACCAAGAACTTTACTTGGAACACAGACTTGACCTTGTCTCACAACACAAATTCTGTCAAGAAACTGACAGGAGAGAAGGTGCAATTATGGGAGGCAAGATTTGGTTATGACCAAAATACTCACATTATCGGTGTGAACCAACCTCTGGGACAGATGTACGGATATGTGACAGACGGCTTGTATCAGGTGTCTGACTTCGATTATGATGCAGCCACCAAGACTTATACCTTGAAAGATGGTGTGCCCTATGCGGGGAATAAGAAAAACGTGAAGCCCGGCATGTGGAAATTCAAGAATGTAGATGGAAGTGAAGACAACAAAATAACCGAGGATGACAAGACGGTTATCGGAAACGCCTATCCAAAAGTTTATGGCGGTATAAACAACACCTTCACTTACCGGGATTTTGACTTGAGCATCTTCTTGACCTATAGTATCGGCAATGATGTGCTGAATGCCACTAAACTGACAAACACAAAGACGGCTCTGCTCAACAAGAATGTATTGGCAGTGGCCGATTCTGAAAACCGCTGGGTTTTGGTCAACAAGACAGGTGGACTAATTACTGACCCCAAGGAGATGGAAGAAATTAATCGGGGCAAAACCATCGCTGCAATCTATGACAACGAGATAGGTGACACCTATATTCACTCGTGGGCTGTTGAAGACGGCTCGTTCCTGAAACTCAGCAATATTACTTTGGGTTATACCTTCCCCAGAAAGATTATAAACAAGATAGGTGTGAATAAACTTCGCTTGTATGCCACAGGCTCTAACTTGTTGACCTGGACCAAGTATTCCGGTTTTGATCCGGAGGTATCTACAATGGGTAACGCCCTGACACCAGGTGTCGATTTTGGAGCTTATCCAAAGAGCAGATCGTTTGTCTTCGGCATTAATTTAGCATTCTAAAGAACTTCAAAAGGATCATACAATGAAAATATATAAAGTATTTGCACTTAGCATACTGATTGCAGCTGGTTTTTCATCTTGCGAACTAACAGAAAAACCTACTTCCTTCTATGAGAAGGATACCTATTTCAAGTCGGCAGACCAAGCTAAAATGGCGGTTGTCGGAATTTATAACAGCCTGTCAACCTTGAACCATTATGGACAGTTTGAAATGGCCATGCCATCCTCGGATGACATTTATTATATTAAGGGAACCGGTACGGACAATACGCGTCGTGATATTGCTCATTATATGGTAAATTCGACCAACAAATGGGTGGCGAACTTATGGGAATACAAATATACGGGAATTGACCGCGCCAACTTTGCCATTGATGGTATTCAGAAGATGGCAAATTATGAAAATGACCCTTATCTGAAAGATTTGCTGGGGCAGGCTCATTTCCTCCGTGCCTTCCTGGCATTTGACCTGATCAAATATTGGGGAGACGTTCCGTTCAAGACGAACTACACTTCAGGATATGATGGAGCTTTCAATGGCCGTGTGAATCGTGAGGAGATTTACGACCAGATCATTGCTGACCTGAACTTCGCCAAGGAGAATCTTCAGAAAGCCAATGCTTCGTCTTCGCCGGAGGTAGTCTCGCGAGGTGCTGCTCATGCCATGCTGATGCGCGTCTATCTCCAGCGTGCTGGCTATAGTCTACAGCAAGATGGGAAACTCACGCGGCCGGACGAGGCGAGTAGGAAAAATTATTTCAACGCAGTTGTCTCTGAATGGTCTGCCTTGCAGAGCGAGGGCTATCACGGCTTTTATGATCAAGGATACAAGGAGTTGTTTGTAGGTTATTCCGCAGGCACCCTGAACTCCAAAGAGAGCCTGTGGGAAATTGCCTTCAACCCTACCGGATCCGGTTACAGGGACAATGCAGGAACATGGGCTACCTATAACGGGCCGGAAGTAGATGCACCCAAAAAGAATGCAACACCAGACGCGATGGGCCGAGCCAATGCTTTCTTCCGCGTGTTGCCAGCTTGGAAAGGGTTCTTCGAAGACCAAGACGAACGCCGAGATGTCATGGTGTGCACCTATAAATACAAATGGGATGCAGACAATGGCACGCATAAAAAAGTGGAGAATAAAAAACTCACGGACTGGTATCCCGGCAAATGGAGAAGGGAATGGATGCCCGGAGGATTTGTAGATCCCAATAACACGGGTGTGAACTATTGTCCGCTGCGTTATGCTGATGCCGTGTTGATGGCTGCCGAAGCCTATAATGAAATAGGCAACACACAGGAAGCATGGAAGCTGTTGAACGCTGTGCGCACACGTGCACATGCAACTCCCATTACAGATGCTAACTATAATGAACTGATGAAGGCTCCAAAAGTATATAACTTGCCGTATATTCAGGATGGTGATGCCGCCGGAAAATTCCGCACGGCTCTCTATTGGGAGCGCGGATTTGAGTTGGCTTTCGAAGGCCAACGCAAATACGACCTGTTGCGTTGGGGAATCTTGGGCGATGCACTGAAGTATTTCCAGGATCACATGCACAAGTCACTCAAAGGCAAATATGTGGCCGGCGAGAAATTCGTCAAGGGTCAGCACGAGCTTTTCCCCATACCTTTAGGAGAGATACAGGCTAACCCAGCTTTAAAAAATCAGAACAATCCGGGTTACAAATAATGCGGTCTGGGAGTATGATGGAGAGAAAACTACTCATGATTCTCTCCATCTCCTTCTTCTGAAAATAAAAAATAAACCATAAGATAAATTCAACATGAATCGCTTATCCTATTTACTTCTGCCTCTGACTGCTGTGGGAATGTCATCTTGCAACACAACCAAAGAGGATGTGAAACGTCCGAATATACTCTTGATGATGACAGATGACCACACGACGCAAGCTATGTCGTGCTATGGTGGACATCTTCTCCAGACTCCCAATATGGACAGGATAGCCAGAGAGGGGATTCGCATGGACAACTGCTATGCAGTCAACGCATTGTCCGGTCCGTCAAGGGCATGTATCCTGACTGGAAAATTCAGCCATATCAATGGGTTCACTGACAATTCCAGTACCTTTGACGGTGATCAGCAGACTTTCCCTAAACTGTTGCAGGAAGCCGGTTATCAAACGTCTATTATTGGCAAGTGGCATCTGATGAGTGAGCCTCAGGGGTTCGACTATTGGTGCATTCTTACCGGACAGCGTGAACAAGGAGATTATTATAATCCTGATTTCAACGAAAACGGCAAGCAGGTTGTCGAGCAAGGGTATGTGACCGACATCGTGACAGACAAGGCCATCGAATATTTGGAAAAAAGAGACAAGAGTAAACCTTTCTGCATGATGTATCATCAGAAGGCTCCACACCGCAATTGGATGCCTGCCCCACGGCACATAGGAATGTTCAACAACACCGTATTCCCTGAGCCTGCCACACTTTTCGATAACTACGAAGGCCGGGGCTCTGCTGCCAAGGAACAGGATATGTCCATTGAACATACATTGAGAAACGACTGGGATCTCAAGTTGCTGACGCGTGACGAAATGCTGAAAGACACGACAAACCGCCTCTATCAGGTGTACAAGAGAATGCCATCTGATGTGCAGGACAAGTGGGACTCGGTGTATGCACAACGCATTTCAGAATATCGCAACGGTAACCTCAAGGGCAAAGAACTTGTCAGTTGGAAGTATCAGCAATACATGCGCGATTACCTGTCGACTGTTGTAGCCGTGGATGAAAATATAGGAAGACTGCTCAATTATTTAGAAAAAACCGGGGAGTTGGATAATACCATCATTATCTAGTCGACCCTCAAAAAGGCGACATCGCATTTTTCATATAGACCTGCGGGATGA
>CAYVGR010000155.1:0-6391 GCA_964450065.1 uncultured Prevotella sp.
GGCTGTGCATACGCTATGAGGTGGAACAACATGATGTATCGCGATTACAGTCAGGCTTACCTTGATATTATGGACGACGACCCAACGACACAGAGCTATAATCAGTTTTTGCATTTGGGCAATCAGATAACAAATGAGAATATGGCGCGTTGGCAGGAGATTTTTCGCAAGCGTAAAGACCGTTACCGCCGATGGCGTGACCTGAGTTTCTTTGTGATGGTTGGCGTTTATGCCCTGTCTGTGATAGATGCGTATGTCGATGCATCACTTTCCGAATTCGACATTTCGCCCGATTTGAGCATGCAGGTCTCGCCCGCGGTTATCAGAGGTGGCTTGGATCGCAATCCGATCAAGGGTTCTGCCATCGGGTTGCAATGCAGCCTTAATTTTTAAACAGACAAGGTATGATAGGTTATTATCATATAAATGAATATGAATTATAAAAAAATATTACTTGCAGTAACAATATTTGGCAGTGCATACACAATGCAGGCCCAAACCAACAAGTCGGTTACCGTAACGACAGGAAACGGCATGGAAGAAGAGATTGACCTGCCGGAATTGATGACTCAGGAGCTCGACAGTCTGATGAAGCTCTATAATGCTAAGGTGTATCTCAAGCCTGATCCAGACTGTAACATGCCCGACGAGAATCGCACATACGCCAGTGAGGTGTATAAGGAGCGACTGGCCAAGCTGCCCACAATTATCGAGATGCCATACAACAGCATCATCCAAAAGTTTATCGACCGCTATAGTGGACAGCTCCGCCATTCGGTGGCCTACATGCTCGGTGCACAAAACTTCTATGTGCCTATCTTTGAGGAAGCTCTGGAAAGCTATGGTTTGCCCCTTGAGCTGAAATACCTTCCTGTTATAGAGTCTGCCCTCAATCCCAAGGCGGTGTCGAGGGTGGGAGCAACGGGCTTATGGCAGTTTATGTTGACTACCGGAAAACGTTATGGGCTGGAAGTAAATTCCTTAGTTGATGAACGAATGGACATTGTGAAATCATCGTATGCAGCAGCCCATTATCTGAGCGACTTGTATAAAATATACGGCGACTGGAACCTTGTCATAGCATCATACAACTGCGGTCCGGAAAAGATAAACAAAGCCATACGGCGCACTAACGGCGAAAGGGACTATTGGAAGATTTATCCTTATCTGCCACGCGAAACGCGGGGATATGTTCCGGCATTCATTGCAGCCAACTATATCATGAATTATTATTGTGAGCACAACATTTGTCCGCTCACAACAACGCTGCCCGTCAAGACCGATACCGTGATGGTTGGTCGTGATGTGCACTTCGAGCAGATAGCCCATGTTACCGGCATTGACGTGAGCCAGCTGGAAGATCTGAACCCACAGTACCGACGAAACATCGTGAACGGTTATTCTAAACTATCGCCACTGCGCATGCCGGAAGCCGTGCTCAATGCTTTTATCGATAACGAGGATTCTATCTACAACTTTAATAAAGAAGTGTATCTCACCAAGCGCAGGGAGGTAAAGCTTGATGATGATGCCACGTATGTAGTAGACCGAAACCTGGTAACCTTGGTAGGGAACGGTGCGTCCAACGGCAACGGACAGGTGAGTAGGTCGAGAAACAGCACTGTTAAACATCGCAGCCGCAATACACGTACATCAAATAAAAGAACACGCAGGCAGCGTAGTAGGAGCGTGACCATACGAAGGGGTGACACTTTGAGTGAGATAGCGGCTCGTAACGGCACCACCGTAAGAAACCTGCGCAGGTTGAATGGCATCAAGGGAAACAACATCAGGGCCGGAAAGAAAATCAGGGTGAGGTAACGCTAAGGTTTTTACCTATTTATATCTATCACTATGGACGAGCAAGAGTTTAAGAACAAAGACAGAGAGGTGGCTGACAACGAGATGATTATGGCTGCCTTCAACCATTTGTTGGATACTTATCTAAACTCGAATCATCGTAAAAAGGTTGATATTATTACCAAGGCTTTCAACTTTGCACGACAAGCCCACAAGGGTGTGCGTCGGCTTTCCGGGGAGCCTTATATTCTCCATCCTATCGCCGTGGCACAAATAGCTTGTGAGGAAATGGGGCTGGGTTCTACGAGCATTTGTTCTGCACTGCTCCACGATGTGGTGGAGGACACCGACTACACGGTGGAGGATATACAGAACATTTTTGGTGAGAAGATAGCCCAGATAGTTGATGGATTAACGAAAATCAGCGGGGGAATATTCGGCGACCATGCGTCGGCACAGGCGGAAAACTTCAAAAAACTGCTGCTCACCATGAGCGATGACATCCGCGTGATACTCATCAAGATATGCGACCGCCTGCACAACATGCGCACATTGGCATCGCAAGCTCCCAACAAGCAATATAAGATAGCCGGGGAAACGCTTTATATCTATGCTCCGTTAGCAAACCGGCTGGGACTCAACAAGATTAAAACGGAATTAGAAGACCTCAGTTTTAGATACGAACACCCCGAAGTGTATGCTGATATTGTGAGCAAACTGTCGTTCACGAAGGAGCAACGCCAAAAGCTTTTTGATGATTTTACCGAACCGATACGTAAGGCCTTGGACAAGATAGGTATACAGTATCATATTAAGGCACGCATTAAAAGCCCATATTCCATATGGTGCAAAATGCAGAATAAGCACGTTACTTTCGATGAAATCTATGATATCCTTGCTGTAAGAATTATCTTTACGCCCCAGGATTGGGCGAATGAAATCAACGATTGCTTCCATATTTATGTGGTTCTTAACCAGATTTACAAGAGCCATCCAGACCGTTTCAGAGACTGGGTCAATCATCCCAAGGCTAATGGATATCAAGCTCTGCACGCCACGATGATGTCGCGCAATGGGCAATGGATAGAGGTGCAAATTCGATCGGAACGCATGAACGAACTTGCCGAGCAGGGATTTGCCGCCCATTGGAAATACAAAGAAGGTGAAACCAGGGATGACGATGTAGAACTAACTAACTGGTTGGGTACCATAAAGGAGATTCTCGACGACCCACAGCCAGATGCCATGGACTTCCTCGACTCCATCAAGCTCAATCTTTTTTCGTCTGAAATCTTTGTGTTTACACCCAAAGGCGAGGTGAAGACCATGCCGTCAGGTTGTACGGTACTCGATTTTGCTTTTCGCATTCACACAGACTTGGGAAGTAATTGTATAGGAGCGAAGGTGAACCACAAGCTTGTTCCATTGAGCCACAAATTACAGAGTGGCGATCAGGTGGAGGTTCTGACATCCAAGTCACAAAATGTTCGCCCGGAGTGGGTAAACTTTGTGTCTACAGCCAAGGCTAAAAACAAGATACTGTCTATTCTTCGCCGCAAACAAAGAGAGTTGCAGAAGAAGGGCGAGGATATCCTGAACGGATGGCTGAAAAAGAACGGACTGGAGCTCTCCACCTCGATCCTAAGTCGTCTTTGCGAAATGCACGAAGTGCAAGATCAAGATGCTTTACTTCTTGCCTTGGGCGATCATTCCGTGATTCTCACCGACAAAGATGTTGAAGGACTCCACAGTAAGAAGAAGGATTCTATTTCATCCGGGTGGCGCAAATTCGTACCCTTCCTCGGAAAGAACAAGAAAGAGAAGCAACACGAACATCAGCAAGCCCCTCAACGCGATTTGCTGGTGGTGGGAAAGGACTTCAACAAGAAGACTCCCTGTGTTATCAGCGAGGAAACAATCAATATGTATCTCTTTCCCAACTGCTGCCACCCTATTCCCGGAGACGATATTTTAGGATTTATTGATGGCAGGAACCGTGTGGAAATTCACAAACGGTCGTGCCCCGTGGCTGGTAAACTGAAATCGAGTTTTGGTCCGCGTATACTGGACGCCAAATGGGATATGCACAAGGAACTCTTCTTTGATGCAACCATCGAAGTACGTGGAATTGACCGCAAATCCATGCTTCACGATGTAGCCGAGATTATATCCAACAAACTAAATGTGAATATGCATCGGGTAAGCTTTAGCGCTGCCGATGGCATTTTTGAGGGGAAAATAGAGATCCGAGTGCATGACAGAGATGAGGTGAAAGTCATTATGCAACACCTTAAAGAAATATCTGATCTACAAGAAGTACAACAAATCATATGATGATGAAACAAACTATATTATTATTCCTATTCTTCTTATCCTTTTTGCAGCTCTCGGCCGCCAACAAATACGACAACCCCGACACGCTGTTTGTAGCCCGAGACGGCACAGCGGAATTTCGAAACATCGACGATGCCATAGAGGTGTGCCGTGCGTTTATGGAATATCACAAAGTAATTTTTGTGAAAAAAGGTATTTACAAGGAAAAACTCATTATCCCGTCTTGGCTCACCAATATTGAAATATGTGGTGAAGACCGCAACAATACCATTATTACCTATGACGATCATGCCAACATTAAGCGGCTGGACAACGGGAAACCAATGGGTACTTTCCGCACCTACACACTTAAAATAGAAGGCAGCAGCATCACGTTGAAAAACATCACTATCGAAAACAATGCTGCCCGACTTGGACAAGCTGTGGCTCTTCATACGGAGGGCGACCGCCTGACATTCATCAACTGTCGCTTCTTGGGCAATCAGGATACCATTTACACCGGTGTGGGCGGAACGCGTCTCTACTTCAAAAACTGCTATATTGAGGGGACGACCGACTTTATTTTTGGCCCAAGCACGGCTTGGTTTGAGCGTTGTAGTATACATAGCAAAGTAAATAGTTATGTTACTGCTGCGTCAACCCCTGCCGATCAGCCTTATGGTTATATTTTTAACCGCTGCACACTCACCGCTGCTCCCGAAGCCGACAAAGTGTATTTGGGTCGCCCCTGGCGTCCTTATGCCCATACGCTGTTCATGAATTGCAACCTTGGTAAGCATATCAGGCCAGAAGGATGGCATAACTGGGGTAACAAAGAAAATGAGAAAACCGCCCGTTATCAGGAATACAACAACTCCGGTGAGGGGGCAAACAGAAAAGAACGAGCAGTTTGGGCTCGCGAGCTCAACAAGAAAGAAGCTAATGCAGTCACCATCGACAAAGTGTTTCGGCAAGAGACCAGCTGGTTACCCAAAGAGTGATTTTTCAGCTAATTAGAATGATTTGGTGAAAAAACATACAGAAAGAAAGACGTCTTTCAAATATTATTCCTATATTTGCAATTAGATTACTACTAAGAACTAAAACTATCGGGACAAATGGGTTATTCCTGAAAACAAACAACTTACTAATATTATTAACATCAAAAAGTTATTGATTATGAAAAAAACTTTTACTCTTTTAGCCATGGCCTTTGCAGCCATGAGTATGAATGCACAAACAATTCTTGCATGGAATGACGATTTGGACAAAGCCAATACCATAACCTTTGACAATGGTTATACCATAGCTATTACTGGAAAAACGGATAAACAACTGAGCAAGGGTACAGAAATTACCGTAGATGGAACCACTTACCAAACCCTCAAGCTTTCTAATGGAGCTCAAAACACAGTGACAGCACCAGAAGGGAAAACCTTCAACAAAGTTACCTTTTACAGCTACATGAATATGAAAGTTGATGCAGAGATGGTGCGTCCTGCTTATTGGCAAGAAGTAAACGGTGTCGAATATAATGAAGAAAGCAGCGGAGGCATCATGAAGAGTTGTAATCAGGATTTTGGAGGTAGTATTCCTGGGTCAGAGGGACTCGTAGGCCCCGACCAGCCAGACAAACGTGAATATAACCTCACAGAACCAGTCAGCTCCATGACTTTCACCAACAAGGGTGAACAGTTGGGCTTTATTATGATTTTAGAAACCGTTACAACTGGTATTTCCACCATATCAAACGATGCCATAGAGCTTAACGGGCCAATCTACAACCTATCTGGACAGCGTGTTGACAAATCCTACAAGGGTGTTGTTATCCGCAATGGCAAAAAGTTTATTCAATAAGTACTTACATATTTAATTCCGATAATTAACCCTTAGAGGGATTCGGGAAGATACATCGAGGCAAGCATTTTCACAGATGTTTGCCTTTTTGGGTGTTTACTCGTTGTTTTATCATCTTTGTTTTCTTTATTTACAAGATTAAAAACTAATCAAACTACTATTTTTACTCAATGCTATGCAAATTAAAACTATTGTTGTCTTTATAGCAACCATTGCTGTGAACACTGTTATGGCACAGACCCAAGCCCCATCATTCCCGGGAGCAGAGGGCAACGGACGATACACCACAGGTGGCCGAGGCGGCAAAATCATACACGTAACGAACCTCAACGACGGTGGCACAGGCTCATTTCGCGCTGCCGTAAACGGCAACACGCCGAAGACCATCGTCTTCGACGTGGCAGGAGTCATTCCTTTGCAA
>CAYVGR010000156.1:0-6332 GCA_964450065.1 uncultured Prevotella sp.
CTGTATTTCAATTAATTCAAAGAGCGAATAGTCCACCTTAACGGGACAGTAGTGTATCATGGAATGTAATTCCAGGAATTTTAATATAATTTTTATACGGGAATTGCATAGTTTGAGGATATAATTTCATAACTTTGCTACTGTTATGTTTAATCCTTAAATTTAATATGTATGATAGGAAAATTACGCATTTCTCTTTTATTGGTGTTTTCGCTGTTTGCCAAGCTGACTTGGGCAGACAATGTAGTGTTTGACTTCTCTAAAGATAACAGCTATGAGATGTTTGGATTGCCGGGAATATCGACCGAGGATTCTCATGACGGAGATATAACCGAGAAGAAAACCGCCCAAGTGGGTGAGGTTACAATTACTGTGGAGCCTAATCCCAATACAGCCTATACTAATAGAATGTGGAAAGGCTCATTGAGACTCTATGGAGGAAAGCTCATTGAGACTCTATGGAGGAAAGCTCATTGTGAAAGCCCCTGAGGCGATTAAAGAAATCACGATGGATCTGAATTATAAATGGGGAGAAAATAACACGGCTAACGTTGGTACGCTGACTAAAGGGCACTGGGTTGGAGATGCACAAACCGTAGAAATATCTATTGCCAAGAATACCCAAATTAAGTCGCTCCAAGTGAAGTATGGAGAGGTAACAGTAACTCCTGATGACAAGGTCTACACCATCCATGACTTGTGCCAGATGTCAACAGATCTAACCGATGTCGAAATCAAGTTTGCCGATGCTAAAGTACTCAAAGTTTTTTATACCGATGCCTGGGTTCGTCAGGGCAATGATGCCATTATGCTTTTCTTGACAGGAATTGACTATCAGACCAATGATGTTCTCAATGGGTCATTCAGGGCAGATTTTGAAAATAAATATGGGACACCTCAAATTAAAGGTAATTTTATGACGACTAATGCAGATAAGCTTCAAATGACCAACAGTGACGAGAACCCCACTCCTGTTAAGGCTACATTCGAGGATATTGAAGCCAAGAAGTATCTTTCTGATTTGGTGGAAGTTGAAAATGTAGATGTGATAGTTGAGGAAAGTGGAAAGACCAACTACTTTATGGTAAAGGATGGAAGGAAGGTTCAACTTTACAATAGATTTCAGTTGGATATGGATGCCGTTGAAAATGGAAAATATACGGTAAGAGGTATTGTTACGTTGCATTATAGCAAGGGCCAACTCTATCCTACAGAATTGATTCCAGTATCAAGTGGCATTGACAACGTTCGCGTCGCACAGGAGCAAATGCCCATGTACAATATGGCCGGCCAGCGCGTAGGGGCCAATTACAAGGGTGTGGTTATTCAGAATGGTAAGAAATTAATCAGACGATAGGTCAATCGGAGTGGTTGGATTTGTCGGTCTCTTCAAATGGGTCTGATTAATCTGAACAATCTGGTATTACAAAAATCGGGCGGATGTTTAGCATCCGCCCGATTTTTGTTGAAGTCTTATTTCGTTTTACAGATTTGCGTTGTCTTTCTTCCAGTCTGCTACAGCAGGTACGATGTTGAGGCTAACAATCTCGTCGCGCATCTTGCAAAGGTGCTCGTAAGAAGCCTTCAAAGAAGCCATCTCCTCGGCCGTTCCAGTAGGCTCGGTGTAGTGAACACCGTTTGTGTCGATGGTTGTAGGCATAGCCATCATGACGTTCTTGAAGCCCAGCTTCTCATCATTAACATAGCAGCCGGCAGGTAATGTGAATTTTTCGCCACCCATAGCAGCTTCGATCATCTTCACAGCATTGTAGGCAGGGCTCTGGAAAGAGCTGCGGCCACGAAGCTTGATGATGTTTGAGCCACCCTGAACAGTGTGGTGCTTGATTTCTTCCCAGCGCTCGTCAGAGAGTCCCATTTCTGACAGCGGCTTGCCGTCTACCTTAACCTGCGATGCGAAAACAGCCATCTGCTCGCCATGGCCACCGTATGTGTGTGCGCCGGTAACCTTGTCTTGTTGTACGCCGAACTCCAAAGCGAGAGCTTGTTGTAGACGAGTGGAGTCGAGAGCAGCCAACGAGGTGAGCTGGTTGGGTTTTAGACCTGAGTGGATGAGAGCCGTAAGGGCGGTAACGTCAGCCGGGTTGAAGATTACAACAACAAACTTCACGTCCGGGCAATACTTCTTGATATTCTCACCAAATTCAGCTGCAATCTTGCAGTTGCCTTTGAGAAGGTCCTCGCGGGTCATGCCCTCCTTGCGAGGGGCGCCGCCTGAAGAAATGATATATTTTGCACCAGTAAATGCCTCTTTAGGGTCTACGGTGTAAGTAATGTTTGCTCCGGGGAATGCACACTGCTGCATCTCATCGAACACTCCGTGTACGCCCGGTTCGTAAATATCATACAGGCAAATGTTGGGTGTGAGTTTGAGCATCAATGCACTCTGTACCATGTTAGAACCGATCATACCACCGGCACCAACGATGACAAGTTTTTCGTTTGTTAAAAAGTTCATAACTACTATTTGTTTTATAAGTTAAAAATTTCAAAAAAAATGTGTTGTGGAACGACAAGAACAGGGGAGAGGGAACTTGTCGAACGACTGTGTGCAAAGGTAGTAAAAATAAAGGCAAACGGGTATTTATTTTCTTTTTATTTTGTTGTTTATTCTTAAAATCCGTATCTTTGTCATGTCTGTTTTACAAAACAAATGTGCTATGAATATACAACAGCGGTTATCCGATTTACGTGAGGTGATGAAGCGCGAGCGTCTCGATGCTTTTATCTTTCCAAGTACCGATCCCCACAACAGTGAATATGTGCCTGACAGGTGGAAGGGACGCGAATGGATAAGTGGCTTTTCCGGTTCGGCAGGCACTGCTGTTGTAACGATGAATTCAGCGGCGTTGTGGACGGATAGTCGCTATTTCTTGTCGGCAGCCGAGCAGCTGTCTGGTACGGAGTTTCAGCTGATGAAACTCAAAATGGCAGGTACGCCTTCTATAGCCGACTGGCTTGGAAAGGAACTGAGAGAGTGTGATGGCGCGGAAGTGGGGTTGGACGGCATGGTGAACGCTGTGGAAAGTGTGGAGACGCTGGTTTCAGATCTGCGCCGTCGGGGAGGTATGACGGTGCGCACCAATTTTGACCCATTGGAGTTGATTTGGAAAGACAGGCCGGGGATTCCTAATAATAAGGCAACGATACAGCCGTTGGAATACGCAGGGGAAGCTTCCGGTGCAAAGATAGATCGTGTGCGTAGGGCCTTGCGTTCGCTCCATGCAGATGGAATGTTGGTATCCGCCCTCGATGATGTGGCATGGATATTAAATCTTCGTGGCACAGATGTACGTTGTAATCCTGTGTTTGTGGCTTATTTGCTCATCAGTTCCACGGAAGTGACGTTGTATTGCAATCATGAAAAGCTCACACCTGAGGTGTTGGATTATTTGGCGGGAGAAGGAGTAAAAACGGCAGAGTATGACCAAATAGAACAAGGATTGGGCGATTACTTTGAATACAATATTCTTTTGGATCCGGAGGAAACCAATTACACGCTTTATAAAAAGGTTCGAACCCATGAAATTGTACGCCATCAGTCTCCTGTACCGGCAATGAAGGCTGTGAAGAATGTGGCAGAAATTAAAGGAATGAGAAATGCGATGCTGAAGGATGGCATCGCCATGGTGAAGTTTCTGAAATGGCTAAAACCTGCGGTAAAGGCTGGTGGGCAAACAGAGATGTCTGCAGACCAAAAACTCACTGCGCTTCGTGCCGAGCAGCTGCAGTTCAAAGATGTTAGTTTTAACACCATTGCCGGATATGGTGCGCATGGTGCTGTTGTACACTATGAAGCCACACTGGAGACGAATGCGGCTCTTGAGCCACGTGGCTTTTTGTTGTTGGACAGTGGTGCACAATACCAGGACGGCACGACGGACATTACGCGGACGATTGCCCTTGGCGATCTGACCGAGGAGGAAAAGCATATCTATACGCTTGTGCTGAAGGGTCATATCCAATTAGAGCTCTGCAAGTTTCCACATGGGGCAAGTGGTACGCAGTTGGATGTGTTGGCTCGCCAGGCTATGTGGAGAGAGGGGATGAACTATCTTCACGGCACAGGACATGGTGTGGGGTCGTATCTCAATGTGCACGAAGGACCTCATCAGATTCGGATGGAATATATACCAGCACCATTGGTAGCCGGTATGACGGTGACCGATGAGCCTGGTCTTTATCTGTCCGGCCGCTTCGGCGTACGCATTGAGAACACATTGCTTATTGTTCCATATAGGGAAACGGAATTTGGAACGTTCTTGCAGTTCGAATCGCTTACACTGTGCCCGATAGACACAACGCCCATCATTCGTGAAGATTTATTACAAGAAGAGGTGGATTGGCTTAACACATATCACGAAAGGGTGTACATAGAGCTGGCACCATATCTTGATGATGAAGAAAGGGAGTGGTTGAAAAGTCATACGAAAGGAATATAGTCCCCACGGTAGGAACATTTTCCATACCTGATATAATAGATGTTTTGCACTCAAGGCAATAATTATGAAAAAAGCAATTGCAATAGTACTTGTGTGCATGCCGAAGGGCTTTGAATAAATTTTTAGTCTATTTATTTGGCCGTTAGAAAAATAAGCAGTAATTTTGCACCCGCATTTTGTGGCATTATGCCTATTTTTGCTATGTTACATATTTAAAATCAAAATCCAAATAAAATGATTATTGTACCCGTTAAAGATGGTGAGAATATCGAAAGAGCCCTCAAGAGGTTCAAGAGAAAGTTTGAAAGAACAGGCGTGCTGAAAGAGCTTCGATCTCGTCAGCAGTTTGATAAGCCGTCTGTCTTGAAGCGTCTCAAGATGCAGCGTGCGGCTTATATACAGAAACTGCGCGACGCAGAAGAGTAAAAACTCTTCGTTTTTTTTGGTAGTTCAAATTATATTCTGTATATTCGTTGCTGAAAACACGTGCAAACGATATAGAAGTAATACTTGATGATAATTGACAAGTTTTTGAACTACCTGCAGTTTGAGCTTTGTCGCTCACCACTGACTATAAAAAGCTACCAAGAAGACCTACGGGCTTTTGAATGCTTTTTCAAAAATTTCAATGATCAGCTTTCGTGGGAGTCGGTAGACTCGGATATTATCCGTGACTGGATGGAGAGCATGATGGATAGAGGAAACAATGCTGCAAGTGTCAATAGGAGACTGTCTGCGTTGCGTTCCTTTTATCGTTTTGCCCTCTCTCGTAACTTGGTCGGCCAAGATCCGGTTCGCTGTATAGATGGCCCCAAAAAACAAAAGCCTCTGCCACAGTTCTTGAAAGAAAATGAGATGGATAGGCTGTTGGATGAAATGGAGTGGGGGACGGAATATAAGGATGTTCGGGCAAGAACCGTTATCATGACCTTCTATGAGACTGGCATACGGCTGGCAGAACTCGTGGGACTCGATGATGATGACGTGGACTTTTTCAATCGTCAACTTAAGGTTACGGGCAAAGGGAATAAACAGCGTGTTGTTCCGTTTGGTGAAGAACTTGATAGGACATTAAAGCATTTTATTGATACGAGAAATCGCGAAGTGGAGTGTTTGGGTAAAGCCTTGTTTGTTTCCGAACAAGGACTGCGGATGAAAGACTATCAAGTGCGTCAAGAGGTGAAAAGCGGTCTTGCGCAGGTTTGCACGTTGAAAAAACTAACCCCCCATGTGCTTCGTCATACATTTGCTACAACGATGCTGAATCACGGTGCTGGGCTGGAAAGTGTGAAGCGGCTGTTGGGGCATGAGAGTGTTTCTACTACGGAGATTTATACTCATACGACGTTCGAACAGCTTAAACAAGTATATAAAGATGCCCATCCAAGGGCATGAGTCTAACCTAAAAAATGGAGGTAACTATGGAAGTTAGGATTCAGTCGATACATTTCGACACTACCGAGAAGTTACAGGCGTTTATCGAGAAGAAAGTCGCCAAGTTGGAAAAAACATTCGAAGATGTTAAGAAAGTAGAGGTGCTATTAAAAATAGTAAAGCCTGCGACGGCGCTGAATAAAGAAACCAGCATAACGGTAACTGTTCCGGGAGGAAGCCCTTTGTTCGTGACAAAAACCTGTGACACTTTTGAAGAAGGCGTAGACCAGTGTGTAGATGCTATGAGGGTGCAGCTTGAAAAGTTCAAGGAAAAATTAAGAAATCGTTGAAAAATTCTCCGAAAAATTTTGGAGATTAAAAAATAAACAGTATCTTTGCAGCCGTTTTACAACGAATCCTATACGGGGTCGCGTGGCGGCTGTGGGATATGCCTCTTTAGCTCAGTTGGCCAGAGCACGTGATTTGTAATCTCGGGGT
>CAYVGR010000157.1:0-1767 GCA_964450065.1 uncultured Prevotella sp.
TTGTTGATGAGCAACACGTCGAGGTCGCCACTGTTGAAGTCACGGGCTGCTGCTTTCTTGTCACGTCCCTTACGGGCTTCAATGATGAAGCGTCCGTCGTCGGTGGCATTGAGCTCCAGCTTGCGGCCTGTAATCTCGCCTACCTTATAGCCTGCCTGCTGTAATCTCATCTTGATAGCGTCCATAGGTGAGATAGGCAGGTCTACACTCATGTTCTTAATCTTGTCGGCAATCTCCTTGTATTTCTGTCGGCCTTCGACGCTGAGTTGCGATTGTGGAATGGTTCCACTCTGAACAATGTCGCCTTTCTCGTTCTTCTTAGTCCAACGCATTACACCATCCAAAGCGTGCATGAGGGTGACAGAGAAACTGGGCACCTTGTCGAGTGCTACACCTTGCGGTGCTTCCTCTAAGAAGCCTTCCATTGTGTTGGAGAAGGTGATGATGGGCTTCTCTCCATTCTTCAGATTGGTCAGCGCACGGTCTACTACGGCATCCACTTTCATGGAAAGGAGGAGCTGGTTCACGAGGTTGAACATCTTGCTTGCGAATGGAGTATTGTTCACGCCCATATCCTTAGTTCCTTGCTTATGTCCGACGGTACCACCAGTGTTGGCGGCGTTGTCGCTCATCTCCTCAATGAGAGGAGTAATGAAGTCGTCTTGGAACTGGCGAATGTCGTTGAACACCTCAGCGCAAATATCAAACTTCTCTTGGTCGGCCTTGTCGGAAGCCTCATCTTTGCCAGTGCTCAGCCAGTCGATGGTAACGCCTGTGAAGTCACGCTCACGACGTATCATCTGGCCACTCTCCACGAGCTGCTTACTCATAAGCTCTTGCAGGGTCACACCGCCTTTGTTCACGGCATCAATCAATTCTCCCTGCTTTATACCACTCTCACTGAGGTCTGTGAGCAAAGCATAGATAGGCATATTGTCGGCACGCTTGGCAAAGGTAGCGGACATGAATGTTGCGCCTGCGGCCTTGGGGATAACGGTCTGCATGAACAGGCCAGTGTTGCCACTACCGCCTACGGTGTGGCTCTCGTCCATGATGATGATATTACCCTGTGCAAGTCTCTCGAAAGCGTCTCTTCTGAGCTGGCCTGCTATGGAACCTGCTCCTCCTTTCTTCTTGTCTTTCTGGGTAATCTCACCATTCTGCCCTACCTCGAAGTCCTTTGTTCCGTTCTGGAGCTGCGAATAGGAGGTAATGAGGAAATCATAGCCTTCGGGCAGTTTGCCTGTGTCTCTGATTTGCTCATACGCTGCTTTCTTCGCTGCATTGGGGAGGACACGGTGCACGATGTTTCCCTGTGCGTCGGTGATGTTCGGGTCGCTGTTCTGGTTCTTAGAGCCCATGATGAACGGCACAAGGTCGTCACTGCCGATGTCCACAAGGTCACGGTAGTTATCGCTGAACAAGGCTGCCTTCTGCGTCATGTAGATAGGTGTCTTGCCCTGCTTGACTGCCCAACGGATAAGGGCGGCACCCTGTCTGCCCTTACCGATACCTGTCATATCACCGATGATGAATGCCTTGCCATTCTTCATCTGATGGATGGCAAGGGCTACACTGTCAATCTGCTCGGCGGCAAGATGGCTGTATAGCTCCTCCTTGCTGCTGTAGCCCAGTTCATCAACAAGGAACTGGTCTACATCACCGAGCTTGTCTAAGTTGTCTGCAATGGCTTCTGCTTGGTTGGCAGGAACCATCGAGTTTAGTGTCATGCTCTGCGACTGGTTAGGATAATGCACCTTCTCAGCC
>CAYVGR010000157.1:1867-6302 GCA_964450065.1 uncultured Prevotella sp.
CTTGAACGTCGTCAACAGGTTCAAGTTGCAGTTGTTTAGCTGATAGTATATCATCTTGTATGCGTTTATAAAGTTCGTCGAATGTTGTCACCTGCTCTGCACGGGCGTTTCTCTTCACAGGAGGATAGACACGCTGGAGCTGTCCGTCCTTGTAGGCATTGCGCCTGCCTTTGATGAGTATCATGCGCACGGGGTACTTGGTACCATTGCGTCCGTAGAGCTTTCCGTCCACGTTGATAACGTCCACGACGTTGTAGTGGGTGTAGAGATAGCCAAGGAACTGGGCATCCTTCGGGTTGAGGCTTCCATTGTCCCTGTAAGAGTTGTTACCACCGATGATGATTGCGGCCTGTCCGTCGTCCTTCATGTGGTCGAGGGCGTTGATTACTATCTGTCCCTCCAGACTGGTGATGTCGTAAGTTCCATTATCGAAGCTGCGCACGGGGGCTGTTCCGAATGGTGGGTTGGTGAGCACGGCATCTACCTGCTTGGGTGCAAAGGGCAGCAAACCGTCCTGTGATGTCACCTTGCCGAAGTTCTGGTGGCGGAGGTTTTCAAGACGACGGGTGTCAATTTCGTTCACCTCGCATATCTTCGGGTCGAAACAAATAGTGAGTGCACCATTGCCTGCGGTGGGGTCGAAGGCACTCTTCACATCGTGGTTGGCACTGGTGAACAATCCCATGAGATAAGCGAAGGGTGTAGGCGTGCTGTACTGCTGGAGCTCTATACGGGTGGAGTCACGGGCATTGAGTTGCGGTTGCACATTGTACAGGCCAATAATCTTGTCATAAGCTTTGCGCTGTTCCTCTGCGCTCTTCCCGATGGTTTGTGTGGCCACACGGCGTGTGATATTCGACATGGCCAGTTCAACCATTTCCTGAAGGTCGGTGTCGCTCAGGTCGGAAAGTGCGGGATAGTCTTTCACCAATCGTTTGATGTCGCTCATCGTAAGAGGAACTTTCTCGGTGTAAGGACCATGCTCAATCTCATCTTCAATACGATGCACGAAAGCATCTTCTTGGTGCTTGCGCTGCTGGTACTGCTCACTGTCACCTATGGTGTCGGTGTTCGTTACCTCTGTAACTGGCTTCTCTTCACTTTGTGAAGATACATTATTTTCCTGAGTTTCGGGCTCTTTCTCTGAATTATTTTCAGATTTTTCTTTCTCCTGCTCTTCTGGCTTGTTTACCTCCTCATCAACCCACTGGTCGAACATGTCAAATAGGCTTGGCTCATTGGTTTTGGGCTTAGCCTTTGTGCCAGTCTTTTTGCTCGTTGGTTTCTTCTCTGTGGGTTTCTTAACCTCCACTGGGGTGAACTCAGGAGCATAGCGTTTTATGAGAGACGACATGCGCTTCACAGCCTCATCGAATGAGTCTGTGGTATCTATCCAGTTGTTTTCAGAGACGCAACGGGCACTGCCTTTGAGCATGCCGTCCTCAATACGGAACATCACACCTTTCCTTAGCGTCAGGTCGTCACTGAAACGACCGCCACTAAACTTAGTGTCCATGTCGAGCATGATAACAAGTTTCTTGCCTGCTGCAATAGGAATACGGATAGTGATGTCACCACCTGCAGGGGCAATGTTGGCTTTGATTAGTCGCTTCTTGCCCTTGCTCAATGGTATGCCCAGTGCGGCTGCAAGTTTCTTAGCCCACTGGTCGGCATCCTTGATGGCTTTCTTCTCGGCATTCTTCATGTAGCCGTACTGCTCATTGTAGTCTGCCTCCACCTCGTCGGCCTTATAGAAACCTAACAGGCCGAGCTGGGTGTTCACCTTGTCAAGCTCATCGTCAATCTTGTCGATTACTTCGTTGTACTCTTTCTCGTTTGGCCGTGCTGCATTAACGTCGTTGTAAGTTTCTGCCGTGCTTGCAACAGTCTCTGCTTGGCCTGCAACAGTCTCTGTATTTGCTGCTGTTTGCTGGGGGTCTGGTTGTTCTGCATTGTTATTGTTGTTTTGTTCGTTTACATCAAAGGCTTGGAAGATAACCTTTCCTGATGGTGAAGTGATACGACGCACATCGTTCGGACCTAACTTCACGGTCTTGCGCACGCCTCCTTCATCAATACCAACCACCAAAGGCTCAGTATCGGAGTCGTGGCGGGCTACAAGCACGGTGCCCTCTCGTCCGTCAGACAGGAGGACATTATAACCTGCATGAACGTCGTCAAGAGCTTTGAGCAGTCGCTTCCCATCTTCTGTGAGCTCTGGAGTTGTTGTTTCCTGTGCCAGTTGCCATAACTTCTTACCGACTGCACGAACAGACTTCTGCATCTGAACATCGTCGTCAAAGATAGGCCGTATCATCTCGTACACGTCAGGAGCATTGTCAAAAATACCATTGAGCCAATCGTCAAATGTCTTGTGTACCCAGTCGTTGAACAGGGGGCGGTAGTTGGCGTTGGCTTTTGCCAACTGTATAGCCATGCTCTTAGGATAAACGGACTTATCCATGTTGGCGATGATGAGGTCTGCAACATCTTCAGGGGAAATCTTCTGTGCATCCTCACTTGTGATAACAGGAGTGATATTCTCCCAGTCCGTCACCTCATACATGACAGGAGCAAGGCCAGTGTCGAGCACTGGGCGATGGTCGCCATATTCCTCAAACTCATGGATGGTGGCAATCATAGGCTCACGCTTGCCATAAGGAGTATAGAGAACCTTGTCGCCAATCTTATAGCCTCGGTTCTCTGTAACCTTGGGGTTGTGCTGGTCGTCGATACGGGCAACAGGCAATTCCATTTGCTCATGTCCGTTCATGCCATCGTAGAGGTCACGGGTAAGTTCTACCATGTGGCCTGCATAGCCATCAAAGACACGGCCAACAGTCCACACCTTACCGTCATGGGCAATGGTCTGACCTTTCTCAAATTTGCGGTTGGCAAGTGCTTCCTCACGGTTACGCTTGCGCTCCTCTTCCTCCAGTTCTTCAAGACGGTCGTTAATCTCGTTTCTACGATGCTGGAGTTCCATTACTGACTTGTGCGGGTTAGGATTGTGGAGCAAGTCACGTATCATGGACTTAATGTTGTCGAGCTCTGTTTCAAGCTGCTCTTTGCTCATGCTCTCCACAGGCTGTGGCGTGTCCTCTTTCATGCCAGTTGCATCATCGAGGGCTTTCACGAGCTGTGGCAAGGTCATAATCTTGTCAACATGGAAAGCTTTGTGCCCTTTCTCCAGTGCTGCCCATTGCTTTTCATCGAACTTGTAACCACTCTTCTCAAGGATGGCTCTGACCTGCCTCCAGTTTCTGTTACCGATGATGGCCGACGCAATACCGATGTTGATGCGGTGCTGTGTCGCTGGCTGGTTGGTGGCAAAGTCACGGGGTGAGCACGGCACACCTGCTTGCAGGCATGCGTTCATGGCTGCAACATCAACCTCACCGGGCTCTTCATCGTTTGCAGGAGTCTGCGGTGCGGTCTCTGTCGGCTGTTCCTCGGTTGTGGTGGGTGCTGCTTCCTCTGCTGGCTTGGCTGCAAACACCTCGTCAGCAAAGGCACGTGCATCTTCTGGACTGTTGAACACAAAGCCATTAACACCACGGAAGGAGGAATAATACCCGCTACCGTGGTTCTTTGCTTTCTGCTTCCACTCCTTGAATGTCTCTTTATCGGTGCGCTCACCTTTGGAGCGTACCACCCAAATGTCAATGTCTTTCTTGTTGTTGTGCTGCTTGGTGATGGAGTAGGTATCAGTGTCAACGTCGCCTGTCTCTTCGGTGGCTTTCGCCTCCTCCTGCTGGTTCTGCTCCACTGTAACCTCATTGTTCACCTGCTCTGCGGTCTCCATTGCGGTAGGCTGCCTATCTTCGCCCTCCTTGCCGATGGTGGCCACATTGAATGTCTTTACCTCGTCGTATGGTGTCATGTCGTCTGCATAGTCGGCAGCTTCAGGCATGTCACGCACACCATTGTAGAATGCTTTGAGGTAGGGGCGCACGCTGTCACCAAGGTCTTGTATCATGGCCTTGGCATATTCAACGAACTTGTGTGCTCCACGCTCTATGTGGGCAACGGCCAACTCTGTGCCTAACATCAGAACTTCGGGGTCGATACCCATGTTGAGGTTGCTCAGCTTCGCACGGAGCTTCTTGCGTATCTCCTCCATGCGTTCGTCAGAGACAAGGTAGTTGGGCTTACTCTCCTGTGCACCTCTCTCAGTACGGCCATTGGCCTGCGGCTCTTCATTGACGTTGCGCTCCACACGGCCATTGCTCTGCGGTTGTTCTTGAGCAGGCTTTTCTTCCTGCTTGGGCTTCTCCACCTTTGGCACGGTGCCAATGACAATGTGCTTGTCGATGAATGCCTTATCCTGAGCAATCTTATATTCAGAGAAAGGTTTGGTCTTGCGCTTGCTGGAGCTCACCCACTTCTTGAAGTCCTCACGGCTGACCTCAGACACAGGACCAATCTTCCAACC
>CAYVGR010000158.1:0-4561 GCA_964450065.1 uncultured Prevotella sp.
CTCCAATGTTACTTCAACTTCTACTGTAGGATTACCACGTGAGTCGATTATCTCACGACCGTGTACTTTTTCAATTTTCATTGTTTTGCCTTTTATAGTTAATGAATAAAAAATGTCACCTTAAAGCTGACACAAAGATACTATCAAATTTTGGAACAGCCAATTTTTCAGTGTGTTTATTTCGGTGATTTTATAATTTTTAAAATTAGAGTAGTATAAGTGCAGTAGTGTGCATAACAAGGTGTTTTTTAAGGGGTTGAGAATTATGAGAGAAGTTATAGAAGAAGAATTCTTTTAACATATCTGCACTTTGCGAAGGTTTTTTGTTTATTTTATTCAACAAATTGTTTGATATGGGCATGACGTGGTTAGAAAAATCTCAATATAGGGGAACCTTCGTCTCGTTTTCATCTATAACCCTCCTAAGAGCTTATTTGTTTGGTGTACAACTGATAAGAGTGTTTGGGGGATTGTATTTTCATTTTTCTTTTGTAACTTTGCTTCAGAGTTTGTAACAATATGCGACTTCATATTTTTAATCCTGAACACGACATTGCATTAGCGGTAAACCGAGATGGATTTACCGCCCCACGTGCCGCCTTGCAACTGCGGCGAGATCTTGGCTATTTGCCCATGCTGTGGGCTGCTCCAGGCGACTTGGTATTGGTGGATGATGTGTCGACGGCTCGAAAGGGACTGCAGCGATTAGGCATAGAGGGTGAGGCTCGGTTAATAGGTCGTTGTGAATTGGCAGACCATGCCAACGATGACGATTTGCAACAGGTTTGCCCATGGGGATGGGATGTTGCGTTGCGACGCAATTTGTATGACAATGGCGTTCCTGAACGACTGCTTCCCTCCGCAGAGCAGATGCAGAGCATTCGTCGAATGAGTCACAGGGCTTGGGCAGCCACACGGCTTTTGCCTCAGCTCCGCGTGTTTGCGGGAACGGTGGGAGAATCTATAGAGGTTCATAGCGCGGATGAGGTGGTGCGCTATCTGGAAAAGCATGGAAAAATAGTAGTTAAAGAACCTTGGAGCAGTAGTGGGAGAGGCATACGCTATGTGTTTGGCATGGCTGGAGAAGGAAGGGCAGGTGTGGAGATGAACCAGCAGGTGGTTAATTGGATAACCAATGTTGTAACCAAGCAGGGCAGTATCATGGTGGAACCTTATTATGACAAGCTGTTGGATTTTGGTATGGAGTTTATGAGTGACGGACGAGGTGCGGTCGATTATCTTGGCCTTTCGGTGTTCCACACTGTGAACGGAGCCTATACGGGAAATGTTTTTGAAACCGAGGAATACAAGATGAGGATGCTCTCGCACTATGTCGATGCGTCGCTGATTATGGGGTTGCAGTCGGCAATTTGCAGTGCGATGGGTTCCCTGCTCAATGGATATTATGAGGGTTGTTTTGGGGTGGATATGATGGTGGTGCGCATGAATGGACAGACGATGGTTCATCCCTGTGTGGAGGTTAATCTGCGGCGCACGATGGGGCACGTGGCATTGGTCTTGTCGTGCCGCGAAGAGAACCTTGGGCACATCATGCAAATAAGTTTTGAGAAGGAATTCAAATTGAAAATCAAGCCCCTCTCCGGTTTTCTTTAATAGAGAGAAGACGGTGCTCGTTGCGATCTATATCGTTTGAGGGAGTCCGAAAGGTATGTTCTCTCTATCAGAAAAAGCCGGAGAGGGGCTTTGGAAAGTTGGTGTTATCAACTTCTGTTATGCGCCGTGAAACAGGTATTCCTTCTGTATGTCGGCGGTCATGCGTGTAAACAGATCATTCGCCAGTTCGTCGGCCACTTGGAGTGCGTGGTTCAGAATGCTGTCGTTAAACTGTTGTAGCATATCCATGGCCTCCATGGGTCGGCTCTTGCAAATTTCAAGGTAACGTTCCTCAAACTCCTTTTGGCGTTGGTCGTTCTCGGCTTCGAGACGTGCGTACACCTCTTTAACAATGGGTGCGTATGCATTATAGTTGGTCATGGCAAGTGTCATGACTTTGCGGAAGCGCCAGTAGGCCGACTTGGATTCACAATGACTGTTGCCGATAGAATAGGCTTCCGGAAAGCTTCTGATACCCTGATAGATGGGAAGGAACACGCTGAGGTCGGCCATGCCGTTGGCTACGTATGTAATGCAGCCTATCTCCTTGGGCAGCCAAGGTCGCACCTGTAAAAGGTGGGTTTGTGTAGTGCGAAAGATAGAAACCGGGCGCCAGGGTTCCTTGCCGTTGTTGTGCAGATAGGGGTCGTGGTCGGTGTTGTTATAGTGGAAGCGGAAGGCATTACGCAGTTCCTTGATACCAATAAGCTTCTGAGCCTCGGCAAACACGGGGAAGGTGTTTTTCGTAACATCGTTCTTCAATTCAGGCGAGAACAATTTCTGCAAGCCCCACACACGTGGATAGTTATAGGTTGTGTCGTTGATATCGTCTTTGGCATAGGCCTCGTGGAAGTCGAACTTGCCCTTCGCCGGGTCGTAAAGTCCATTCTGCTCGGCAAATTCGATGAGGTCGGCCGATGCCATGTAGTTTTCCTTGTCCTTGGGGTCATAGTGGCGGAACCTGCTCTGGTTGCCTGTCACAAAATACTTGTCTTTGGGCATACGGCAGGCCAGCCAACGGTGCCCGCAAGCATTTTCGAGATACCATATTTCTTTGTCGTCGATAAAGCCAACGCCAAATCCTTCGGCTGATCCGTATTTCTCGATGAGGCTTCCGAGACGCTCTACACCTTCGCGGGCGCTGTGGATATAGGGCAGCACAATATTGTAGGTGCAGTTCTCAGACAGTCCGTTTTCTACGTATGGGTCGTACTTGAGAGCTTCCTCGCTACTAAAAATGGTCTCCGTAGAACTCTCACCTACACCGGCAGAGTTGAATCCTGCGCTTCCCCACTCATGGTGGAATTGGTAGTCGGGTAGGGCGGTATAGCCCAAAGCCTTGCGGGGGAGGGGGCAGCGGAATGGGCTGTCTTCGGCTACGAACTCCTCAGGGCCGTTGTCTGTGTCCTTGAATACCAGCCAGTTCTTACAGCGCATGGCATCGTAATCTTCTGAGCGGCCAAATATAAGAGAGCCGTCGTCGGTCGTTTTTTCGCCAACGATAATCGTTGTACACTCTGATGGAAGCTTTTCCATCATATCTTTTTTTGTTTTCATAAGCTGTTGTTTATGGTTTATTGATGGCGAAATTAAGTCTTTCGAATGTAATATGCAAGTTGTTGGCGTTATAAAAACAAAAAGGCCGTCTGTTTCCAAACGACCTTTTCACATTTATAAAATATATTGTGTTAATACATTCTTATCACATTGGAGTATCCGAGTTATTTCTTACCCAAAGACTTGATCCATTTCAGCGGTTTCTTGATGAGAGCCTTCAAGCCAGTGTCCTTGCTGCTGTTGGCATTTGCAGTGGTCTGTTTTTCTCTTGTCGGACGTTTGCCCCGACTCTGCTCCCCATTGCGTGTCTTGTCGAATTTCTTATCATCGTTGCGGAGGTTCCTGTTATTGTTATTCCGCTTTCGGTTGTTATTTTGTCTTCGTTTGTTGTTTCGCTTTTGGTTGTCCTGGCGGCTTTCATTTTGTGCAGCCTGTTCTGTAGCAGTGTCATTCGTGTTCCTATTGCGGTTCTGCCCTTGTCGGTTTCGGCTTCGATTGTTGTTTCGGCTTCGATTGCGGTTATCTTGTTCTTTGCGCTGCTCATCATTCTGGTCGCGCTTGGACTGCCCGTTGTCGGTATTGTTAGACTGACTGTTGCTCGGGGCATTGCTGTTGCGGTTCCGGTTGCGCTGCTTGGTCTTCTTGTGTGCGGTCTCTTCGTGGGCATTTCGACGACGCTTTTTGGCTGGAGTTCGTTTAGGCCTGCGCGAGGTAACGTATTCCGGTCCCTCCTTCATGCCTTCGGGTAGCGGAGTCTTCTCGATTTCCTTTTTGAGGAATTTCTCTATTTGGTGGAAAGCGAACATGTCGTCTTCGTTGACCAGTGTGATAGCCATGCCATCGCGGTCGGCACGGGCTGTACGGCCAATGCGGTGCACATAGTCTTCACTGTCGCGTGGCACGTCATAGTTGATAACCATGGCAATGTCGTCGATGTCGATGCCTCGGGCCAAAATGTCGGTTGCCACGAGCACATCTATTTGTCCACTTTTGAATTTGAACATCATCTCATCGCGTTGTGCCTGATCGAGATCCGAGTGCATCTCCCCACTGTTAATATTGAGTTGTGCCAATGCTTGGTTGATTTGTTTTACCTTCTGTTTGCTTCCCGAGAAGATGATAACTCGCTTCAAGTTGCCTGCCTTGAAGATATGTTTGATGATTTCTATCTTCTGCGTGGTGTAGCAAATGTAAGCACTCTGCTTGATTTTCTCTGCGGGTTTGCTCACGGCCAGCTTAATTTTAACAGGGTTTTTCAATAGTTTTTGAGCCAGCTTCTCAATGTCGTCGGGCATGGTGGCCGAGAACATGAGCGTTTGACACGACTTCGGCAGTCTTGATGCGATATTCATAATGTCATCCGAAAATCCCATGTCGAGCATGCGGTCGG
>CAYVGR010000158.1:4571-6282 GCA_964450065.1 uncultured Prevotella sp.
GCCTCGTCGAGTACAAAGAAGTTCACTTTGCTCAAGTCGATATTGCCCATCGTGATGTGCGAAATAAGTCGTCCCGGCGTAGCGATAATTACTTCGGCACCCATTTTCATGCTCTTCATCTCTTGGTCATAGCGATTGCCGTCGTTGCCACCGTATACGGCTACACTCGACACATTGTCTAAGTGATAGGCAAAACCCTGCATGGCTTGGTCTATCTGCTGAGCCAGTTCGCGCGTTGGTGACATGATGACACAGTTTACCGAGTCTTTCGGGTAGCCACCGTTGTCGAGCTTCGAAAGGATAGGAAGCAGGTAAGCGGCTGTTTTGCCGGTACCCGTCTGGGCTATGCCTATGATGTCGTTCCCCTTCAGTATTTCGGGTATACATTTTTCTTGAACGGGAGTGCACTCTTCAAAGTTCATATCATAGAGTGCATCAAGGATGTTGTCGTTTAAGTCTAAATCTTCAAATTTCATAATTTCTTCATTGTTTTTTAGTGTCCCCCGACGTTATATTTCTGTTTTTTATTGGTCGGAGAAAAGCTGCCCCTTGATGATTTTTCACCTTCCCGACCCTTACCCTCTTCCTTCGGAGGGAGTGGGGGAGACGTTTTAGTTTGGGGCGTGCCTGTAGCAGGCAAATGCAATGATGGCAAAAACGATGTTGGGAATCCATGCTGCCAGCATTGGGGGGAAGTCGGCATTGATAGCAAACGTGGCCGACACCGTTTGCATCATGATATATGCAAAGCTCAGGGCCAAGCCGATGCCAAGGTACAATCCCATGCCTCCCTTGCGCTTTCGAGAGGACAACGACGCGCCGATAATGGTGAGAATGAACGATGCGAAGGACGATGCGATACGTTTGTGATACTCTACTTGATACTGCACCACGTTGCCCGAACCTCGGTCTATCTGCTTGGAGATATAGTCCTTGAGCTCTGGCGAGGTGAAGGTCTCCTGCTGCCCCTTGGAATAGACAAGGTCGGTGGGTTCCATCATGATGAGTGAATCTTTCTCGGCTCCACTGGTGATGTGCTCGCGCAAGCCTTTCAGCTGACGGAGCTTCCAGTTGCGGAGCTTCCAATGATACTTTGAATCAGAGATAGTATCGTATTGCACCTCCATGGCTGTGAGGTGTGATACGAGCTTCTTGTTCTCGAATTTATCGAGGCAGAAGCCATATCCCTTTTTTATCGTGTTATCGTAGTGCTGGATATAGGCGATTACCCCGTTCCCAACTTGTAGCTGCACGTTCTCTGCCGATGTGTTTTTTCTTTTGTTCTTGTACAGTGTCTCGAAGTTTTGCCGAATCACCGTTCCATGCGGAATGACGTAGGCCGAGAGGTAATATGAAGTTCCGGCGAGCAGCATGCACGATATCATGTAGGGTCGAAGAAGTCGCTTGAATGACATCCCAGTGGCCAATAAGGCAATGATTTCGGAATTCCCCGCCAGTTTCGAGGTGAAGAAAATCACCGAGATAAATACAAACAGCGCGCTGAAAAGATTGGCAAAATAGGGTACGAAATTGGCGTAATAGTCGAACACAATAGCCTCCAGTGGTGCATGGTATTGTGTGAATTTTGCCAAATTCTCATTGATGTCAAACACAATCGATATCGAGATGATGAGTACAATCGAGAAGATGTATGTACCAATAAACTTCTTGATGATATACCAGTCGATGCGTTTGATATAACGGAAGGGAT
>CAYVGR010000159.1:0-6270 GCA_964450065.1 uncultured Prevotella sp.
CCAAGCTTCATGAAAACTACGGTTTCCTACTCTTGCATTCGGTGGGCTCACGTCCTGGCAACTCCGAAGTGGACAAGCCCCTGAACTATGCCGACTACTATTATTTGGAAGCCCTGAACCGCAAACAGAATAAGAACTAATAATAAATATGAAAAAGCTTAAAATAAGCCTAATAGTATTGGCCTTCCTGATGGGATCGCTCCATGCCGATGCCCTTATCCCTACGATCAAGAAGCATCCGCTGAAAGTCGGGTGGCAGTTCCTGCAAGGTGACCTGGGCAACATTTGGGAAGCAATGAGAAAAGCCGATCCCGGTAAACCAGAGAGTGTGCCCTTGTGGCAGAGTGTATCACTACCCCATTGTTTCAATGCTGATGATGCCGTGGATCCCTACAAAAACTATTTTCAGGGAGCAGGCTGGTACCGTACATCTATTGATATCCAAAACCCCTACGTCGGAGGACGCACCTACCTGGAGTTTGAAGGGGCAGGACAGGTGACCCAGGTGTATATATATACAACTCTGGTGACCACCCACATAGGGGGGTACGACCAGTGGAAAGCTGATATCACTGATGCTGTGGCGCAGTTTGCAAAAAGCGAAATATGCAAACAACAGTTCAAGGGACGTATTCCCATTGCAGTGAGGTGCGACAACACTCGCAATACGCAGATTATCCCTTCCGACATGTCCGATTTTAATCTTTATGGTGGACTATACCGTCCGGCCAACCTGGTATATGTACCAGAGGTTTCACTGGAACGAATACAAATTGATCCCCAGCCACAGGGCAACCGAAAAGGCAGCGTCAACCTACGTATCTTTACACGTGCGACACAAGGTAAAAGCGGCACTATGGCAGTGAAGCTTTATGCCCCTGACAACAAGCAAATTTATGCCATATCCGACAAGATTGTCGACAGCAAGTCACCACAGCTTGACCTTGAAAACATTGAGGTTAGGAATCCACTGCTTTGGAGTCCCGATAATCCTGCACTCTACACCTGTGAAGTGACTCTAACCTCCAACAACGACACGATGGTCTCTCGCGAACGATTTGGTTTCCGTAGTTTCGAGTTTGTGAAAAAAGGACCTTTCATGCTCAACGGCAAGCGGTTGTTATTGCGGGGCACCCATCGGCACGAAGACCATGCAGGGGTAGGCAGCGCCATGACCGATGAGATGATTCGCGCCGAGATGATACAAATCAAGGACATGGGAGCCAACTTCATCCGTCTGGGACACTATCAGCAATCAGACCGAGTGTTGCAACTCTGCGACTCGCTAGGAATTCTCGTCTGGGAAGAAACACCCTGGTGCCGGGGCGGAATCGGTGGCGTCGGTTATCGACAACAAGCCAAGGATATGCTGCGCAACATGATCATGCAGCACTACAACCATCCGTCTATCATTCTTTGGGGACTTGGCAATGAGAATGATTGGCCAGGCGACTTCCCCACATTCAGCAAGGACAGCATACGCAACATGATGACCGCACTCAACGTCATTGCTCATCAGATGGATCCCATACGCAAAACCTGCATTCGCAGATGCGACTTTGCCCACAATATCGTGGACGTGTACTCCCCTTCCATCTGGGCTGGCTGGTACAAGAATGCTTTTACCGACTATGCTGCCATGGAGCGAGAAGGATTCAACATGACCGACCGCTTCATTCATGCCGAATGGGGAGGCGACAGCCATGCGGGTCGTCACTCTGAGAGCAACTTTGAGGGTCTGAAAAACGGTGACAAAAACGGCGACTGGTCAGAGACATACATTGTCAAATTGTTTGACTGGCATCTCAAAGAACAGGAAAAGATGCCTTGGCTCACCGGCTGTGCTTTCTGGACATTCAAGGACTTTTCCACTCCTCTGCGCCCCACGAATCCTGTTCCCTACGTCAACCAGAAAGGTGTGGTTGAGCGAGATGGGACATTAAAGGAAAGCTATTATGTCTTTCAGTCCTATTGGACATCTAAACCTATGGTACACATTTACGGCCACACATGGCCCATACGGTGGGGAGGGGCTAACGAACAACGTGAAGTGTTGGTCTATTCCAACTGTCAATCTGTAGAATTGCTTGTCAACGGGCATTCACAGGGCACAAGGAAACGCAACAGCCAAGATTTTCCTGCAGCCGGGCTGCACTGGCAATGTGCATTTCTTGACGGTGTCAATGAAGTAGTAGCGGTGGCCAAACAAAACGGCAAAGCATATACCGACACTATCCGTTTCTCCTATCAGAGCAAGCCCTGGGGTGACCCTTATGCCATCAAGCTGTCTTGTACAAAATCGACCGATGGACAACCAATGATAGAAGCGATACTGACTGACAAAAACGGACTTGTCTGTCTGGATGCCAGGGATTTCATCACCTTTGGATGCACAGAAGATGACGGACTACTCGTCAACCAAGGCACCACCCGCGGCTCACGCGTCATCCAGCTTGCCAATGGTCGTGCCCATATTCTCGTACGCAACACCAACAAAGACATGACCGTGAGTGCCCGCCTAACCAGCAAGCAGTCTGTCCCCACTGCCTTTATCCATTTGAAGGCAGAGCCCTAAGTCCTGCCACACGGAAAAGACATCGACAAAGCCTTTTGACTAGGTCTTGCTCTTCCAGATTTACAGGGAGACAAGCCCATCAAAAGGCTTTCATTTTTATCCTGATAACAGGGCAAGTGTTCACTCTCCCAACACGCAGGCAACAGTAAGCTTATTGCTCTATACTCACAACAAGTGGCGACTGCAAGGCTCCAAGCTGATACTTCGCACGAAGTTTCCATTCATCAAAGGTGCGCACATCATTCAAGCTCCAAGCAGAGCCAAAATAATAGACAAACGGTTGTTGTCCGTCCCAATTGTTTTTCTGTCCCAAGATATGTCCATAGATATCTTTCCTCGGCTGCTTCTCTATCTGGGCATAGAGACTGTCGATGCCATCAGGAAAGAGCAGGCCAACATAGATCTGGAAGTTATGCTTCTGAGGGTCGCCAGTGGGGTCGGCATAAAGCGCAAACTCCTTCGATATCTCCCAATCGGCCTGGTTGGTACTATGGAGGACAAGTCCCGCCATCACCGATGCATCCTTCGGCAATCTATCATACCACACCGACATCTTGCAGAAGTTACTGTTCTTATCCAAACTGATGAGTCGGTGTTCGGTCACCTGGATATTCCCTTGATAGGTGACTGGGGCAAAGTCGAGGCGCAGGGTGAAGCGCAAAGGTCCATTGTCGAGAATTTCATAATGCTGGTAGCAATAAGGATATAGCAGATTGTCACCGACCAGCAAGGCTGGGGCACCACATCCCAACGATGCGCCCACATTGTAGCAATCCAAACCGTAGCCATGGTTTTTGTGGAAAGAAATGTGGTTGGAATTATCCCTATAAAAATTTTCGAGAATAGGATCAGGTGTATTCTTGCACCACACGTCTATTCCATAGCCTATGTCGCCATCGCGCTGAAATTTCGGGCCATAGACACGGTAACCGGTACGATCGTTTTCCCAGGCTATATCGTCTTTGCGCATAGGATATTGCTTACCGCAGACGAACACCTTGGGAGTAGTAGGCTTACCCGGCATGGCCTTGAACTGAGCCGTACCCTTAGGAAGGACAGAGACATCGAAGAGTAATTGCCCATCGTGGGTGAGCTGATAGTCGATGGTTTGATCGAGACCATTCTTTAATACGAAAGATTCTCCTTCAGGCAGCCCTAATCTGTCCGTCAGGTCGGAGACCTTAATGCCTACAACCTCAGAGCGTTGCCACGAAGTGGGATTTTTGACATTGACTACGACCACGCGCGACAGGACGCTCTGGGTGAAAATAGATAAGGCTGCAACACAGACAACCTTGTACAAATACTGCTGTTTCATCATCATTTCTGTTTCCAATAATGGATATTCTAAACTATTTATCGAAGTTTTATTCTTTCCGTCCCTCCCTCCTTGATAGTACGCTTGAGATGTATGTGGTGGGCAGCATCATCGACGAAAACGATCAGGCGTGTTCCACTGCGACGAATTGTAATATCAAAGTTGTGGCCAAAAGCCCTGATGTGACGCAGGGCCATGTGTTTCCATTCGCGGGGCAGGCGAGGTGTCAGCTCAAACGAGTTAAACCCAGTGGGACGGATGCCGAAAAGCCCCTCAGTAAAGACTCGGCAATACAATCCACTCTCAGCCGACAAGTGTCGCTGATCACCCTCGGGCCAAGCCTCTATGGCATAGGGCACATGCTCACCCAGAAGACGAGTCTGAGAATAATGTTTCAAGAACGTAAGTCCTCGTTCGATCTCACCGGCAGCTAGTGTTCCTCGGAGGGCATAGAGCGTGCTACGATCCCAATATGTTTCGGTTCCAGCCTGTGTGAGCAATCCATTCTCCGTCCACAAACGGTTGGAAAACAAAGCCTTGATAGTACCCTCAGCTCGCGTATAGATGCCCATAGTCAGCGGAATGCAAATCCATGATCGTAGAACTTCATTGCCGGCAAAATAGCGATAGCTGTGATAACCTTCGATCTCGGCTCCGAAATGACACTCTATCGCCGAGAAAAGTTGTTGCGACTGTTTCTCATAGGCTCGCAAACGGCCCGATGAAACTCCAAGTTCCTTACCCAGCATCACGGCTGATCGCAACGCATCGTAATAGAGACTTGATGTGCATAGATTGGCATCACCAGACGGAAAACGGTTTTCAAGTTCATCACTGTTCGATGCCACCACACTATCCGCTGTCAGTTGGCGGCGACAATATTCCAAACACCACTCGATCAGGGGCCACAACTGGCGTGCCTCTCCACGGTCACCACGAGCGAGGGCATAGCGCGCAGCACCATAGGCTATCATGGCCGCATCGCCACGATCCTTGGCTCCATGCCAAGTTCCAACGCCCTCGGCAATGATAGAGCTGGGGATAGCCTTATAGTCTTTGTTCATAAAACGTGCGAAATGCCAATAGGCATTCAAAGCCGACTGGTTGCCGATGGAATAACCCACGAAAGGAAAGAACGGATTGATGTATTCTGCCTGGTCGTTTGCCCAGATGGCTGCATAATAAGCCTCTCCACCAGGGCCGTGCATAAACCCGCCCTTGGTGCGGTATATACTCTCGGCACCCCGTATTTTAGCAAAGGCAAACATGGTATTGAGCACGCTGTCTGACGTGTCAAGCACTAGATTGCTGCTCCATTGATGCAGCAATTCTTGTCGTGCCAGTCGCTCATGCTCAATGTCAATGTCAGGAAAGGGGGCATCATTTTTACGTATCCCGCTAAACACAGCATGGAAAGAAAGCGAGTCGTGAGGCTCCAAAGTAAATGATCCGTGCCGAGAGAGACGGACGTTCATGCAATAAGCCCCATATACCCCTCGTTCAGCCGGTGTATCATAAGTTAGTTGCAACTGAGGAATACGCAGTACAATGTCATGATCCATGAGATTGCGAAAGGTGTATTCCTCCAGGTAGCACGTTTTGTCGGCCGAAGGATAAAGCAGACGGGTAAGTGAGACAGAACGTGGAACTGTTTTACGTTTATATACACTGCTAAAGCTGCTCTCGATGCGCATACGCCCATCAAGACATATCTCACTCACCTTTTCATCGGTCAGCGTTTGGTGGTCGAGCGTGACCATCGTCGCGAAATTGATTTCGAAACGCTGCTGCAAGTGATTCTGTGTCTTGTTAGGGAGCATACGGAGCATCGGAAATACCAAGCTACGGTTGAGCATTAGCTGTCCATCAGCCGTGACGCCATACCGCAACACCACAGAAAGCATCTGTCCACTCATCTCAATATGATCCGTATGGGGCAGACGATCACCTACTTTCCAAACGATGGAGCCATCGCGCTGTATCTGCCAACGGGGACTACTCTGGGCTCCGGCCAACAACGGCAGCCATACCAAAAGCCAAAGGAAAAATTGTTTTTTCATTGTTTTACGATTTCAATGATTGCACTATCATATTTACCAAAAAGTCTGAAATCCAACCCATCTGTCATCAGACTTTGACCACTTCGCACCAGTGGGGTCACATGTGGCGTGCCCACCAATGACGTATCCAGTTCCCGGACTGCATATTGAGCCCCCGGATCCAGACCTTTCAACCGAACACACGACACTGTGGAATCATCGACCTGATAGAGATAGGCCACCGCACGATGTTTGTCGGGCGACACATAACTCAGCGACGCCACAGGACTTTCATACGGCGAGAGCAATCTATAGAGATCTCCATGCATGACCATAGG
>CAYVGR010000160.1:0-6195 GCA_964450065.1 uncultured Prevotella sp.
GTCGACCGATGGCAGCGTACGCAAGGTGCTGAAATAACGTGAGTTCGACGAATTATAAGTGTCTATAAATTTAGTGATTAGCGAAATTTGTTTTAACTTTATAGTATTGATATACAAATAATTACAAACGAAAACCGCTATGATCACCGAGGACAAAGTTTTTCGCAAGCTCAAGGAAATCCTGAAATATTCACACTTGTTTCTGCTATACATTAACTCTCATATATGTAAAACTTAATAACCAATTTTTTGGCATCCTTTTTTTGATCATCTGGAGAAAAAAGCGCCATGTTTTGGACATGCTGATCTGTCAGTATAACAAGAAAATATCCTTAGTGATGCGTTGAAGCTTTTATCACAATGCGATTTGGGCTTCATGGTTGTGCGAGTGAGTCCTGATCGTCGGGCGACGAGGGCTTATTCGCCCTGCCATTCGATATTCAACGGCAGGTGACAAAGAAGGGATTATTAGAGTGGTTTGGTAAACCGGCTGATAATCAATGCATTGTAAAGTTTCTCAAAATTTGCGAATTTCGGGCTGGAACAAAATTATTTTTGAATTCGCGAAGCATTGAGGGGTGTTTGTCAAAATAATTACGAGCCTCCGGCATCCTTGGCTTTCTATACAAAGAAGATAATAAGGCGGATGGCTGAAAATGGAGGCAGTGGGAAGTGTTGTCGTTCCTCAAATAGTGTTATTAAACTTTGCAAAGCCCAATAACCCTATTTGAGGTGTAACAAAAACTATTTCACCAATACTTTTTTACCATTTACGATATAAATGCCACGTGGCAAGTCGGATAGTTTTTCTACAAACGTTCGTTGTCCGGACAGCGTGTAGATTTTGTTTTCATTTGCACGCTTCTCTGTGGTATCTATCTCCTGTATACCATTTGTTACTTTCACGGGTTCGATAAGTATTACGGACGAAAAGTCTTCGTTATAGTAGGGATCGCTTGCAGCGTCAAAGGTGTTATCTGATGTTTTCAACACCCAAAAACCCTGAACCTCTTCGTTAGTGTTGACGTGGGTTCCTCTTTTGGATTTAATATAGAACTTACCGAAAAGGTTAAGCACATTTCCTGATTTAACATGTGTTCCTTTACCAGCCTTTTGCAGTTCAAGTCCATTGGTTGCCTCATTCAAATTGTCTGTTACACCATTAAGGGCATAACCTTTAAGCCAATCGGGAGCCGGTGTCTTAGTAGGATAACTCAACCACTTTTTATCAACGGTTTGGAAAGCAACTTTTCCATTATTGAAGACGTGAGCCTTGAAGTATGCTGACTTGTTGGGAATTTGACTTGCTGTTACCTCATGTGTAGACACCTTGCCGTCGGAATAGTCGAGCAGGAATGCGCGTTGTTCATAGTCGTAGAATTTAATGGTATAGAGTTTACCATGCTCTGGTTTTTCTACATTAGTTTCTTCCAAATAGGCCCATCTGGCTTGCAGTAATTCTTCCTTTGTGTGTTTTTTGGGTGCATCGTAGATACTTTTTAAGGTAATACGACTTTGTGCATTTAGTTTTGGATATCCCAAGCCTTTATGGTCCAACAATAATTTCACTAATGCTAATTCTCCTTGCGGTATTTCATTATCGCTCTCTGTTGAACGGGTTTCAACCGCATTATAGGTGGTATTTGCACGATTAGACTTTATCTCCCTGTTTGTTGTCTTTTGAATGCCCATACCGTTGTCGTTGTCGGCTGCAAGTGCGGTATTCCATTCAACTGCAAAGCATAGAGAGATAGCGCAAAATAATTGTAATTTTGTGTTCATAAATAAAAAATGTTGTTGTTAATTGATAAAATTATAAAAATGAGCCGCAAAAGTAATTGATTTTTCTCGAAATCATGCAAATAGAAAATAAAATTTTTGATATAATTATCGAGCTCGCGCAGCTACCGTCATTTTTCATGGTTACAAGTAGTTTATATCACGATTTTTGGCTATATTTGTAATTCAAAATTTTGCAATGACACAAGTAGATAAAGATATTCTCCAATTAGCCATACCCTCCATTGTCAGTAACATTACGGTTCCGCTACTCGGCCTCGTAGACTTGGCCATAGTAGGACACATGGGCTCCGAACTATATATTGCTGCCATTGCAGTGGGGACAATGATATTTAATGTAATTTACTGGTTGTTTGGATTTCTGAGGATGGGCACCAGTGGAATGACCTCGCAGGCTTTGGGTCGCAAAGATTATTTCTCCGTGAGATTATTGTTACGTCGCTCTCTTTATATTTCCACGGTCATTGCCTTGTGCTTTCTCATAGCACAATTACCATTGCGGTGGCTTGCACTGACGATAATCTCGCCTTCCGAGCAGATTCAGCCTTTGGTAATTACCTATTTTAATATTGTTATTTGGGGCGCACCCGCAATGTTGGGACTTTACGGGCTTAACGGATGGTTTATCGGGCTGCAGAATACTAAAATCCCAATGTCTGTTGCTATTTTTCAAAATGTTGTGAATATCATAGCCTCGCTGACATTTGTTTTCGGATTGGGAATGCATATAGAAGGGGTGGCGTTGGGCACGCTGATAGCCCAATGGAGTGGGTTTGTAGTGGCTGTTTGGTTTGCAAGGAAGAAGCTGAGCCCCGGTTCGATACTGTTGACAGAAGGCAGCGGAAAGGGGAGGAATATGGTTACATGGTCTTCTTTCTTTGTTGTCAACCGTGACATATTTCTCCGAACCTTATGTCTTGTGGCAGTAAACCTGTTCTTTACATCAGCCGGTGCCCGACAAGGCAACATGATTTTGGCCGTCAACACACTGCTGCTTACTTTCTTTACCTTGTTCAGCTACGTTATGGATGGCTTTGCTTTTGCCGGAGAAGCGTTGAGTGGCAAGCTCTACGGTGCTCAGGATCAGGAGGCATTGCGCACGATGGTTCGCCGTCTTTTTGTCTGGGCTGCATTGATGGTTATCGGTTTTACGGCGGTGTATTTATTTGGTGGCAATGGATTTTTAAGTCTGCTTACTGACGACCGAACCGTGATCGACGCATCTCGGGAATATTTCTATTGGGCTTGTCTTGTTCCCATAGCAGGTGTTATGGCCTTTGTGTATGATGGAGTTTTTATTGGGCTGACCGCCACTCGTGGCATGTTGTTCTCCAGTTTTGCCGCCACTGTTGTTTTTTTTGTTTTCTTTTTCATCGGCATCAGGTTTTATCACCCCAACCATATTCTGTGGTTGGCCTTTATCATATACTTGGCATTGAGGGGCGTGATGCAGCACTTTATCATGAAATTTTATATAAAACTATAATAGGATCATGGAAATCATATATTTGCTTATTGGTCTTTTCATTGGCTTTGCCATAGCATCTTTATGGCAGCAAGGAAAAAAGAAGAGTGTTGAAGCTGATCTTATGCTTGCTCGGCAGCAAACCGAAAACGACATCAAGACGAAGAACGAGCTGCAAGAAAGGGCGGATGCTTTGAGTGCTGACTTACAAGATCTCCAAATGCAACTAACCAATGCCAAAGTGATGTTGAGTTCGTTGCAGACCCAATTGGAGGCAGAACGGAAGCAACGTGATGAAGAAGCAGAGCAAAGAAAGGAACAGGAACAGCGACTTGAGGTGCAACGTCAGAAACAATTTGATGCACAGCTTGAAACGGTGAGGGCACAATTCCACACCTTGGCGACCAAAGTGTTAGACCAGTCGACTGACAAGCTAAAGACACAAAACACGGAGTCGATGAAGACCATTACAGCACCGCTGAAAGACAATTTAACCAAATTGCACGATGCCATATTCAACACCAACAAGGAAACGGCCAAAAGCACGGCCTCTCTCTCCGAACAACTGAAAGCGATGGCTGAACAAACACAAAAAATAGATGCAACAGCCACGCGCCTTACCAACGTGATGCGTGGTGGCAATAAAATTCAGGGCAACTGGGGAGAGCTTATCCTTACCGAAATACTGGAGCAAAACGGCTTTAAGGAAGGTGTAAATTATGATGTGCAACAAACCCTGACGGACGGTAAAGGATATGCGTATGCAAATGATGACAGTGGTAAAAGAATGATTCCCGACGTTATTCTTCACTATCCTAAAAACGAGGATGTCATCATCGACTCCAAGATGTCGATAGAAGCCTACGAACTGTATGTTAACACCGAAAACGATGATTTGAAAAAAAAATATGCCGATGATTTGGTGAAAAGCATCAGGACGCAATTTACAAACCTCTCTAAAAAAGATTACAGCAGCTATGTAAAGCCACCTCGCCATGCCATAGACTTCGTCATTATGTTTGTCCCCAACGAGGGAGCTTTGCAGTTGGCATTAGCTACTGATAAACGTTTGTGGAATGACGCATTCAACAAGCGCGTGTTCATCACATCCCAACAAAACCTGATGGCTATTTTGAAAATGATAGAAATAGCATGGAGGCAATATACCCAGTCTGAAAATCAACTTAAGGTTTATGGGTTGGCCGAAGAATTGCTGAAACGTGTAGGAGAATTCATCAAGCGTTTCGACAAGGTGAAAAAAGACATTGATACGTTGTCGAGAGACTATGATGATGCTTATAAAAAGGCATATACAGGCCGACAAAGCATCGTTCAGAAAGCCAATGAACTTAAGAATCTTGGAGTGAAGGAGTCGGTCAATCAGCCGATTCCGCCTGTAGAAGAAGATATCCTAAGCCTGACAGATTTAGAATAAAGTTTTTCCAGGAAGACGTGATGGCACATCAGGCATTATGCTGCATATCCTGCTACAGTCCGGCCCCGTGTCAGATGGTCTTGAAACCGTTTGACGGCGCTTGATGACCTTACACAGGCATTGTTGTCTGTGATGATGAAAGATAGTTGCATATTTGATGAAGGAAAGGAGTATAAATATACGTTGTGTATTTCTTTTTGGTTTCATTTTGATAAAAAATATGCAAATATAGTAACATTTTGGATTATTTTTTATAAATTTGCAGTGAATAAATCAAGATAAAAGCCAATAATATGATATTAGACTTAGATATGATTAGGCATTTTTATGCCAATTATTCCTCAAAAATCAAGCAGGCTCGTAACAGCTTGAACAGACCGCTCACATATACAGAGAAAGTGCTTTTTGCGCATTTGTATCATGATAATGATCTTGCACCATTTAGGCGCGGAGAGTCGTATGTAAACTTTTGTCCTGATCGCGTGGCGATGCAAGACGCTACCGCCCAAATGGCCTTGCTCCAGTTCATGAATGCAGGGAAAGACCAGGTTGCAGTACCTGCCAGTGTGCACTGTGATCACTTGATACGTGCAGATGTAGGGGCAGCCAAAGACCTGGCAACAGCACAGAACACTAATCGCGAGGTGTACGAATTCCTTCGCTCGGTATCAGCTAAATATCACATTGGTTTTTGGGCGCCGGGAGCAGGCATTATCCACCAGGTTGTATTGGAAAACTATGCATTTCCAGGTGGCATGATGGTGGGAACCGACTCGCACACACCCAATGCCGGAGGTTTGGGTATGGTGGCTGTAGGTGTTGGTGGTGCCGATGCCGTGGATGTTTTGACCGGTCAGCCCTGGGAACTGAAAATGCCACGGATCATTGGCGTGCATCTTGCCGGCAGGCTGTCGGGGTGGGCATCACCTAAAGATGTAATCTTGAAAATATTGGGAATACTGACTGTGAAGGGTGGAACAAATGCCATTTTAGAATACTATGGCGATGGTGTTGAAACATTGTCGACCACGGGCAAGGGCACTATATGTAATATGGGAGCAGAGTTAGGGGCTACCTGTTCTATCTTCCCCTTTGACGACAATGCCGTTGAATATCTCCGCAGGACAGGACGACAGGAAATAGCATCACTTGCTAAGCAAAATGCTCAGGATCTGAAGGCCGACGATGCCGTGTATGCAAATCCGGAGCTTTATTATGATGAGATAATTGAGATAGACCTTTCGGAGATAGAACCTCATCTCAACGGACCGTTCACACCAGATGCGGCAACTCCTGTTTCGCAAATGAAGACGGTGGGGGAGACCAACAGCTATCCCATGAAAGTGGAGGTAGGACTGGTGGGATCGTGCACCAATTCGTCTTATCAGGATTTGGCTCGCGCCGCGTCTGTTGCCCGTCAGGCTCATGAAAAAAACATAGAAGTGAAGGGACAACTCATTATCAATCCTGGATCTGAACAAATAAGATACACCGC
>CAYVGR010000161.1:0-6173 GCA_964450065.1 uncultured Prevotella sp.
TGGCCTTGGTCATGGGGTAGAAGTAGGTCTTGTTGGCCGACCCACCGCCTTTGGCCACCATTACAAAGCGATATTCAGCTCCTTCGGTGGCTTCGATGTCAATCTGCGCAGGCAGGTTACAACGGGTGTTCACCTCGTCATACATGTTTAGGGGAGCATTCTGCGAATAGCGCAGATTGTCTTGTGTAAACGTGTTGAACACACCCAGGCTCAATGCTTTTTCGTCTTCAAAGTCTGTCCAAACGCGCTGTCCTTTTTCGCCATGGATAATGGCGGTGCCCGTGTCCTGGCAGAAGGGCAGCACACCCTTGCATGCTGTCTCTGCATTGCGCAGGAACTGAAGAGCTACATACTTGTCGTTTTCGGATGCCTCAGGGTCCTTCAGAATAGCAGCCACCTGCTCATTGTGCTCGCGACGGAGCATAAATTCCACGTCGTGGAAGCCTTGTTGGGCAAGCAATGTGAGTGCTTCGGGAGCGACTTTGAGGATTTCCTTGCCCTCAAATTCAGCAGTGCTTACACCTTCTTTGCTCAGTAGACGATACTCGGTCTTGTCCTCACCCAGTTGAAACATGGGCGCATACTTAAATTCTACTGGTTTTGCCATAAAAATAATGTTTCTGTAATGATGATGTTTATATTTTCTTCATGTCGTGAAGTGGTGGGAGATGCTGTCCGGTGCTGTTGCGCAACGCTTACTCTCCATGGCCTATCACGTCAATGTTTTTTCTTAATACCCGAAGATTTCCTCGGTCGATACTCGGCGAATTGGGGCTATCTTCTCCAATGCTTTGATGTCGAGGCTCTTCTCATCGCCAAGAATCAGGTACTTGTAGGGTTTGTTTGCGATTCGTTCGGAAGCAAATTTCACGAGGTCGTCGATAGTCAGCGCAGGGAGTTGGTCGTATATTCTTTGGGCAATATCGTAGTTCAGCCCCAAGTCTTGTGCCGTCATATAGTAGTTGAGTACACCGAAACGGGTGGTTCGGCTGGTCGACAGCGATTTCAGTAAGCCTTGCTTGGCAAGGTCGAATCCAGCCTGTCGTTTTGGCATGTTGTTGAGCAGATTTTTGAATTCGTCGATGCAGTCCATCATCTTGTCGCTTTGCGTGATGATAAAGGTGCGGAAATCTTCTGTGTCCTTCAGCTGCTTGGGTTCGCTATATCTTGCTGCAGCCGAATAGGCAAGGCCGCGTGCCTCGCGCATTTCCTGGAAAACAATGGCATTCATGCCACCTCCGAAGTATTCGTTGAACAATGCGTTGATGGCAGCGTTTTGGGGCGACCATGTGCGGTTCTCGTTGTGATATTGCACCATGTAGATATTCTTGGCATCGTATGGCGCGAGCAACACTTCCGTCTTGGGTGTGGTCTGCGCCTTGTATTCCACGGTGTTTATCGGCTTGGAGGCCACAGCTTTCTTTCGCGGATAAGTCTTTTGGACGAGCGATGCGAGGTCGCTTTCGGTCGTTGGGCCGTAATACATAATGGTCATGGGGTTGAGATGGCGCACGTTTTTCAGCACGCGCAGTAAACTGTTGCCATCGGCTTTTTTCAGCTGTGTCGCTGTCATGGAGTTGAGCGTGGGGCTCGATGCTCCATAGATACCATAGTTTCGCAGTGCCGAGAAGTTTGCATTCTGGTTCTGTTTTTTATCGTCCCGATCCTTCAATATTAGGCTTACGACATTATTATAGTCAGTCTTGCTTATCCTGGCATTCTCCATTAGGTCGGCAAAGAGCTTTAAGGCAGCGGGCATGTTTTCGTTGAGTCCGCTAAGGGCAAGGCGGGTGTGGTTGCTGCCCACACGGACATTGAAGTCGCATGCTATATTGTAGAAGGCCTCTTTGATGTTGTTGGCACTCATCTGCGAGGTGCTTGCATAGTCGAGTAGAGTCTCGGCTATGTCGAGACGGTTGTCGGATTCGTGGCCGACGGGGAAGTCGAACTCCAGGTTGAAAAGGTCGTCGCTGGTGTTTTGCTTGTATAGCATCTGTGTGTTGGCATCTACGCTGTTCTTGCTCAGGTCTTTGCTGAAATCAACAAAGCGGGGCATAATAGGGGTCGGCTTGGTGTCGACAATCTCTTTCAGGAAGTCGCTTTGCTTGTCATTATTGGTTGGGATAGGCGTGATAGCCGGCTTGTCTATCTTCTTGATGCTGGTGTCGGTGCCCTGTTTCTTATATACAGTTGCATAGTTGTTTCTCAAATGACGATTAGCAAAAGCGATAATCTGCTTTTTGGTCATCTTTGAAATACGGTCGAGGGTATGCACTTGGTCTTCCCATTTTTGCCCGTTGATAAAGGCATCAACAAACTTGTCTGCACGCGACTTGTTGTTTTGCAGCGAACGGTAGTAGTCCAACTTCATGTTGTTGACGACGGCTTGCAGCAGGTTATCGCTGAACTCACCTTTCTTGAACTTCTCTATCTCAGCAAGCATCAGGCTCTTGACTGTTTCGAGGGTTTGTCCCTGCTTGGGCATTCCAAATAAAACGAGCTGTCCATAGTCGTGCATGCCCATGTAGAAAGCCTCGGCTCCCTGTATCTTCATGGGCATATTCAGGTTGACGTCAAACAGTCCGGCTTTCTCATTCTGTATCATTTTTGCAATCACGCGCAGCGTATCGGCCTGATAACTTGCTGCTCCCTCGGTTCTCCACCCCAGCATCACGTACTCGGCCTCCTGCCCTATGACAGTGGTGTCGGTGGGTTGGATGATGTCGGCAAGGGGTGCATATTCCGGACGAGAAAGGGTCTTGTTCTTCTTCCAGTCACCAAAATATTTATTGATAATGGTCATCACCTCGTCCGGGTCGAAGTCGCCGGACATGCAGATAGCTATGTTGTTGGGTACGTAATAACGGTTGTAATAGTTCTTGATGTTAACGATCGACGGGTTCTTCAGGTGTTCCTGCGTGCCAATGGTGGTCTGTGTGCCGTAGGGATGGGTGGGGTACAGCTTTTTGTTAAGGGCTGCCCAAGTCTTTCGTCCGTCGCTGGTCAGTCCGATATTATATTCTTCGTACACCGCCTCCAACTCTGTATGGAATCCGCGTATCACCATGTTCTTGAAACGATCGCTTTGTATTTTTGCCCACGTCTCAATTTCATTGGACGGAATATCCTCTACATAGCAGGTTACATCGTTGGAAGTATAGGCATTGCTGCCTTCCGAACCAATCGACGACATCAGCTTGTCGTATTCGTTGGGGATGTTGTATTGTGCGGCCAACTGCGATATGGAGTCTATCTCATGATATGCTTTCTTCCTGGCCTTGGGGTCTGTGAGCAGGCGATAACGCTCATATCGGTTTTGTATGGAGTCGAGCAGGGGAGCTTCGGCCTGCACGTTGCTCGATCCGAAATGTGTCGTACCCTTAAACATGAGGTGCTCTAAGTAGTGAGCCAACCCCGTAGTCTCGGCCGGGTCGTTGCGCGATCCTGTACGTACGGCGATATAGGTTTGCAGTCGTGGCTTCTCTTTGTTGACAGAGAGATACACTTTCAGCCCGTTGTCCAAGGTGTAGATGCGGGTTTGCATGGGGTCGCCCTCCACCGATTCGTATTGATAGGTCTGTGCGGTTGTTGTCATAGCAACCGTCACAGCCAATGCAGTCAGTAAGAATTTTATTTTCATTGTTGCCTGTTATGAATACTGTTTTTTGTTTTTGAGAGCTTTGTTCTATTCCTCGTAATCTACCTCGCGGTCCAAACTGTTTACAAAATTATCGAGCACATGTTGTTCAACGTCGCCCATCCGGAATTCTTTTTCGGCATCCTTGCGTATCTCTGCTATCCATGCGCGGCGTGCAGCGATGTAGTCTTTCTTAATCATGGCGGCATCTTCTTCGGTCAGTTCGGTTAGCCCGTAATAGTCGAGCATCAGCCTGTAGGTCCAAGCCCATTGGTAGGCACGGTAGTTTTTGTCGATTTCCACAAACTGTTCGGTAATCTTGTCCACCGTGTCGAGTGTCCCGTTCTTGATGTCTTCGATGATGCGCTGCTCCTCAGAGGCAGGCAACAGAAGTCCCGCTAGATCGTTCCAGTCGCCCAATCCTATTTCGGTTGTTGGCGGCACAACGCTGTGGTAGCGCCTGCGCACACGCTTGAGTACTGCCCCCATATAAATGCGCAGGGCGATATCGTAGTACTTTATCCCCTTTTTCAGCGATGAGGCCTTGATGACATATTCATGGAAATTGTAGCTCGACACATCTTCACCCGATGCTGCACGCAGGTCTTCGAGAATCTTTTTTCCTTTTATAATTTCGCCAACCGAGAATGGAGACAGCCAATCCAGGTTTACAATGCTTTTCTGTGAGCCCTCCGGTCGCAGGTCGCGCTTGGGCCACTTATGTATGTCGCGGTAGAGACCAACGGTAGTAATGTTGCGTCCCGGTGAGAGATACATCGTGTCGCCGTATGCTATGAGATAAGAGAAAGGCAGGTTTCGCGTGTCGGGATGATGCATCAGCTTGCCAAAGCACACACTGAACGTACCGATGCGAGCTGGCATCAGTATGTAGGTTCCGCTTGCGGTCTTGGTGCCCCGTTCCAGTACGCCCCAGTGCATGGGTCCCATCTTGTAGGCGTGGTTGGAGAAATTGGTGGCCGAACCGGCATTGTAAAAGCTGAACATGCTACCTATGAGCAGTGAGCTTTTGTGGTGACTGCCGGAGAAAGGACCGCAAAAAGCCGCACACGCCTCACCATTGCTCATGTAGCTGTTGGCAAAGAACACGCTGGCCGAAGCGGTGAATCCATTGCTGATGTGGCATGCTTCGCCCACGAAGCAGTCTTGCATCTTTACCGAGTTCACAATGGCCGAGCCGTCGCAGACGATAGAATTTTCGCAGATTACGCCCGTGCCGATATATACATTGGCTTCGGGAGAACCTATGATAGTGGTGTCGCTCAGTCGGGCGGCGCCGTTAATTTCACAGTCATCATGGACTACCGTGTTGGTTATTTTTTTGGTGTTTACAATTTTCACGCGGTTGCCTATCGTTCCTCTGTCCGGGCTTGTGGAGGCAATTTCTTCGCGGATAATGCGTCGGATGTTTTTTCTGAGTTCCTTATCACCGTTGTGTTTCACCATAAAAGCGGCAAACTGGCTGTTCAGCCCCCTGAAAAGCACCACGTTGCCATTGCCCACTTCGTTGAGCACCGACACGAGGTTGCCCTCGCCAAACGTAGCTCCTTCGGTGGTTTCGATAGTCGAAATGTTAGAGAGGTGGCAGTCGTCGCCAATGGTGTAGTTGTTAATGTAATTGCCTATGTTCTCGATGAGGCAGTTGTCGCCAATGGTCACGTTGCGCAGTGTGGCATTGTTAATGCCAGAGTGTTTGTAAAATCCCTTGGTCACCTCAACGTTTTTCTCGAAGGCGCCTATGTTCACCTCGCCATAAAGCATGACCCTATGCATGTATTTGGGATTGAAATCATCGGCCACGTTGATGCTGCTCCAGTCTTCGGCCCAGCAGCTTCTGTCTTCGAGCGTGATGATTTCCTTGTCGGTAAGTTTTCTGTATTCCATATAATTAGAAGTTGGCGGACCGGAAGCCCACGCTCAGTTAATCCTCCACCGGGTATAGAAAATCGTTGTAGGGATATTTCTGTACATGCAGCTCGCGCACTTTGCGATAGAGGGTATTGCGAAATTCGTTGATGTTTTCTTTATTCTTGGCAGAGATGAACATGCAATTCTCATTGAGCTTGCCCATCCAAGTTTTCTTTAGGTCGTCGAGCGTGATATTCTCTTTGGTTTCGGGTGTGAGGTCGTCAGATTCTTTTTCCACCCATTGGTAGCGGTCTATCTTGTTGAAGACAACCATTTGTGGCTTGTCTGAGCATTCGAGGTCGTTCAGGGTTTCGTTCACCACGCCAATCTGTTCCTCAAAGTCTGGGTGCGAGATATCTACCACATGCAGCAGCAAGTCGGCTTCGCGCACCTCGTCCAGCGTCGATTTAAACGAATCTACCAAGTCGGTGGGCAGCTTGCGGATAAAGCCTACGGTGTCAGCCAGCAGGAATGGCAGATTCTTGATGACCACCTTGCGCACCGTGGTGTCGAGCGTGGCAAATAGCTTGTTTTCGGCAAACACATCGCTCTTGGCCAGCAGATTCATAATGGTAGACTTGCCCACGTTGGTATAGCCCACAAGAGCCAC
>CAYVGR010000162.1:0-6141 GCA_964450065.1 uncultured Prevotella sp.
TCGGCATTGCCGTTTGGACTGGTCATGCTCTTGCTGTGCTTCGGACTTATGCGAGCCGTACACACCGACGTGCTGTACTACAGCATCAAAATTCCATACGGTAGCAGCCACTGGGATGGCAGGCATTGGCAGCAGCGGCTGGAACAGATCATCACCTTTTCGCAGAAGACCGATGTGCAGCGTTTTCTTGCAGAGAAGGTAAGAGCGGCCTTCGAGGAACTGCAACAGGAATTTGACAAGAATGGTATACAGGCCAATATCCTGACAGGAACACGGGGCAAGCAGTCGATGGAACTGCACATCCCGCACGACCGTATACGTAATTTCAGATACGGGGTGAGCATCGAAAAACAAACCATCTCAGATTATCTCATCGACGATGACAACACACCCGATGTGGAAAACTCCACACATTATGTGCCCGTAACCTATTACAGCGATGGGCGGTCGGGCAACGACATCCAGTATCTAAGCAAGGAAGAACTCATCGCCGATGTGTTGCGCGAATACGAGCGATACATCACTTTGGTGGCCGATGAGCAGAAAGCCATGATGTTTGAAGACAAGAAAAGATTCCATATGATTTAGGAGTTTTTTCCCCATTCGCTTGGCCGCTTGATATCTTTTCGCTTACTTTGTATCCCACGGACATGAAGTATGTAGACGTTATCTTACCCCTTCCCTTAGAGGGAACCTTTACCTATGCAGTCTCCGACGAGATGGCCACTGGCATTGCCATGGGTGTGCGCGTGCTTGTCCCGTTGGGCAAGAGCAAGACCTACACGGCGTTATGTGTGGGGCCGGCACACGATACGGCCAACGGATTGGCGCAGGAGAAAGTGAAGTTTGTGCTGGCCGTACTCGACGCTGCTCCCATGTTGCTCCCGCAGCAGATGCGCTTGTGGCAATGGATGAGCGAATACTATATGGCTCCGTTGGGAGATATCTTCAAGGCCGCCCTGCCTTCCGGTCTGAAAAGGGAGGAGGGCTTTCGGCCCAAGACCGAAACGTGCATTGGATTGGCAGAGCCTTACCGCGATGCCAAGGCTGTGCACATTGCCTTCGACATGCTTGCACGAGCACCGAAACAGCAGAAAGTGCTGACATGTTTTTTAGAATTAACCTATTGGGATTCTATCGAGGGTAAAGCCCCTCAGGAAGCGATAACGGAGATAACACGCGAGGAGCTTATCAACGAGAGCCACAGCACAATGGCGATAGTGAAAGCCTTGTGCGACCGCAAGATACTCTATGCTTACGAGCGTGAGGTTGGCCGTCTCAATCAGGGCGGCGATTATCATCCTGAACACATCAAGCCCCTGAGTGAGCCACAGCAAGATGCCTACAACCAGTTGCTGCTGCAGATGATGAGTAAAAACGTGGTGCTGCTTCATGGCGTCACTTCCAGTGGCAAGACCGAACTATATATTCACCTCATCGAAAAAGCCCTTGGCGAACACAAGCAGGTGCTTTATCTCTTGCCCGAGATAGCTTTGACGGTGCAGATAACCTCCCGGCTGCAACGAGTTTTTGGCAATCGGCTGGGCATTTATCACAGCAAGTACAGCGACGCAGAGCGCGTGGAGATATGGCAAAAACAACTATCCTACAATCCCTACGACATCATTCTGGGTGCCCGCTCATCCATATTTCTGCCCTATCGCAACCTCGGCTTGGTGATCATCGACGAGGAGCACGAAACCAGTTTCAAGCAACAGGACCCTTCACCACGTTATCATGCACGCAGTGCGGCTATTGTTATGGCGCAGTTGTGTGGAGCCAAAACGGTGCTGGGTACGGCCACACCGTCGATGGAAAGCTATTATAATGCACAGACAGGAAAATATGGTCTGGTGGAGTTGAAGACGCGTTATCAGGGTATAGAATTGCCCGAGATACGAGTAGTCAATATCAAGGACTTGCGTCGAAGGAAGATGATGTCCGGCCCATTCTCGCCAATGCTTTTGGCTGCCATACGCGAAGCCCTGGCGAACAACAAGCAGGTCATTCTCTTCCAGAATCGGCGTGGCTTTGCCCCCATGATGGAATGCCGTGTGTGCGGCTGGGTGCCCAGGTGCAAGAACTGCGACGTATCGCTCACTTATCATAAGCGTCTCAATCTGCTCACATGCCATTATTGTGGATTTACTTATTCCGTTCCGTCAGAATGCCCCAATTGTGGCAATCCGAATATCAGCGGCAGGGGCTACGGAACAGAAAAGATAGAAGATTTGCTGGGCGATATTTTTCCCGAAGCCAGGGTGGCACGCATGGATCTCGACACCACTCGCACCCGTCGTGCCTATGAGCGGTTGATAGGTGATTTTGGCCGGGGCAAAACCAATGTGTTGGTCGGGACACAAATGATTAGTAAGGGGCTCGATTTCGAGAATGTTGCCGTGGTGGGAATCTTGGATGCCGATTCCATGCTCAATTACCCCGATTTTCGAGCCTACGAGCATGCGTTCATGATGATGAGCCAGGTCAGTGGGCGTTCGGGCAGAAAGGGCAAGCGCGGATTGGTGATTCTGCAGACCAGGAGTCCGGAGCTCCCTGTGGTGCAACAAGTGGTGCACAACGATTTCTCCGGCTTTTATAGCGATCTGCTCGAAGAGCGCAGGCTGTTCCATTACCCGCCGTTCCACCGCCTTGTGTATGTGTTTCTGAAGCACAAGCAAGAACCTGTGGTCGAGGCGGCAGCACAAGAGATAGGAGCTAAGCTGCGTCAGTTGTTTGGCGAACGTGTGCTGGGTCCCGACAAACCGGCGGTGGCGAGGGTGAAGGCCATGAGCATCCGGAAGATTGTTCTGAAACTCGAAAATGGCATTAATCATCGACAAGTGCGCAAAAACTTGCGACAGGTGCAGCAGCAAATGATGCTGCAGCCCTATTATAAATCGCTGCAAATATATTATGATGTAGATCCGGTGTAGGGATCTTCGGTGACTGCAGCATAGAGCATCAGTAAATAAAAAGACGACTTTGTGACAGCTTTTGTTTATTCACAAAAGCAGGAGTTGTTGTCCCGCAACGACGAAGTGGATACCTGTTTTAATCTACTTGCAACATCAATACAGCATGGATAAATATTGGACATGTGCATGTGGCAGCGTCTGGCGGCCATTACACAAGCGTCTGTCGGCCGTGACACGCTTGCTTACCGTTCGACGGACGATCGTCCCACGGCCGAAAGGCGACACGAAAAGATAACCGGAGATGCGTCGGTGGGGGCTGGTCGATAGTCAAGTTATTGCTGAGACAGAATTTGTCATGAACAATATTGCTGAACAGTTACAGTGTAAACGGATCTAAGTTAAATATTCTTTAAATATCATTTTGTTTCCTATGGAAATATTGTAATGTAAGAATGATTGCATATATTTGCAATGTTTTCCAAAGGAAACAATAAAGAGTGATTAGATTATAAAAACAACTCAAATGAAACATATTGTTATTGGTGGTGTGGCGGGAGGCGCCACAGCTGCTGCGAGAATAAGAAGAGCCGACGAAATGGCAGAAATTGTGCTGTTGGAGAGAGGCAAGTATATCTCATACGCCAACTGTGGTCTACCTTATTATATAGGGGGTAAGATAGCCGAACGCGAAAAGCTGTTTGTGCAGACTCCGGAGTCTTTTGGCCGACACTTCAATATTGATGTAAGGGTAGAAAATGAGGTGATAGCTGTTAATGCAAAGGCCAAAACTGTAACTGTTCGTCGCAGAGATGGTACGGCATACGAAGAAAATTTTGACCGTCTGCTGCTCTCTCCGGGCTCTGTCCCCGTGAAGCCGCCACTGCCGGGCATTGATTTGGAAGGTGTGTTTACGCTTCGGGATGTAGACGACACTGACCGTATCAAAGATTTTCTCAGTAAGAATGATGTGAAAGACGCTGTTGTAGTTGGAGGTGGGTTTATTGGACTCGAGATGGCAGAAAACTTGTATGATGTCGGGGCACATGTTTCGATTATAGAGATGGGGAATCAGGTAATGGCTCCGGTAGATTTTTCGATAGCCTCGCATGTTCATCGCCATTTGCTGGATAAGGGTATACACCTGTATTTGGAAAAAGGTGTGGAACGCTTTGAGAAAGAAGAGGGACGCCTGCGGGTGTTCTTCGGTGGCGGCGAAAGTATCGTTGCCGACATGGTGTTGTTATCCATCGGTGTGCGACCGGCCACCCGGTTGGCTGCTGATGCTGGTATTGAATTAGGACAGCGTGGCATCAAGGTCGACAATTTTTTGCAGACCTCGGCAAAAGATATTTATGCGGTGGGTGATGCCATAGAGTTTACCCATCCGCTGACAGGGGAGCCATGGCTTAACTATTTGGCTGGACCGGCCAATCGTCAGGCTCGCATCGTGGCGGACAACATGGTGTTTGGCAACAAGACGGAATATGAGGGTGCTATAGGAACCTCGATAGCTAAGGTGTTCGACCTAACGGTGGGGACTACTGGCTTGCCGGCCAAACGATTGATGCAGTTGGGCAAACAGTTTAAGAGCTCTACCACCATATCGGCATCGCATGCGAGCTACTATCCCGGTTCATTCCAGCTTACGACCAAACTCACGTTCAATCCTGAAACGGGACAGCTCTATGGGGCACAGTGTGTAGGTGTGGACGGTGTGGACAAGCGCATCGATGAGTTGGCACTGCTTATCAAGCGTGGTGGAACAGTCTACGACTTGACGAAACTGGAGCAAGCCTATGCGCCACCATATTCTTCGGCCAAAGACCCTATAGCTATTGCCGGTTATGCGGCAGGCAATATCATCAGCGGAGCCATGCCTGTGGTGTATTGGCACGAGGTGCGCAACATGAACCCCGAGGAGGTGTTCTTACTCGATACCCGGACGCCGGAGGAGTTTGCGACAGGAACAATCAAGGGAGCTGTGAACATTCCGGTGGACGACCTTCGCGAACGCCTTTCGGAGGTGCCTCGCGACAAGCGTATCGTGGTGTTCTGTGCTGTTGGATTAAGAGGCTACTTAGCCCAACGTATTTTGATGGGACGTGGCTATAAGGATGTGGTAAACCTGTCGGGTGGTTACAGAACCTACGAGTTGGCCACGCAGGCCATTGTCAATGTGAAGTTGGAGCGTGCAGACTATGTGTGCTCATGCAAGGACGAGTCTTTGGAAATGATCAGGATAGATGCCTGCGGACTGCAATGTCCGGGGCCTGTGATGAAGTTGAAGCAGACCATGGATGGCATGGCGCCAGGCCAGTGTGTAGAGGTGAAAGCTACTGATGCCGGATTTCCACGCGATGCCGAATCGTGGTGTCGTAGCACGGGCAATCGCCTGATATCGAGGGTTGACAAAGGCGGCTATCATACGGTGGTCATCGAGAAAGGTGGAGACGAGAGTCAGGCTCGGTCGGCAATTCCGGCTGCTCCCGGAAATAAGACATTAATCATGTTTAGTGACGACCTCGACCGGGCCATCGCCACATTTGTATTGGCCAACGGCGCTGCTGCAACAGGTAAGAAGGTGTCGGTATTCTTCACTTTCTGGGGGCTCAACGTGTTGAAGAAAGAGCAAAAACCGCAAGTGAAGAAAGATTTTTTCGGCCGTATGTTTTCGTGGATGCTGCCGTCCAGTTCGAAGAAGCTGAAACTTTCGCAAATGAGTATGATGGGAGTCGGAGACCGAATGATGCGCTATATCATGCGTAAGAAGAATATCAACTCGCTGGAAGAACTTCGTCAGCAGGCGCTCGACAATGGTGTGGAGTTTATCGCCTGCCAAATGACGATGGATATGATGGGTATCAGTAAGGAGGAATTGATCGATGGTGTGAGTGTAGGTGGCGTTGCAACCTATATGGAGCGAGCTGAGCGAGCTAATGTGAACCTGTTTATTTGATAACAGCTAATCCATTCCCGTTTGAGTATTGTAACTGACAGTTCAAGTTTAAGACGAGGGGTCGTCTGAGATGATGTCTTGTTCTGTCTTAGGGGTTGCTGTTATCTTTCTTCCGGTATGCTGAAGCAGGTGCCGATCTCGAGGCAGACAATCGCATTGTGTATCATGGAATGTAATTCCAGGAATTTTAATATAATTTTTATACGGGAATGCATAGTTTAAGGATATAATTTCATAATTTTGCTACTGTTATGTTTAATCCTTAAATTT
>CAYVGR010000163.1:0-513 GCA_964450065.1 uncultured Prevotella sp.
AAAACCAAGTCCGTCACTCGAAAAATACCGCCAATTCCAATTCATATGTCCCGGTCTTTGCTCTATCGGGCCAATGGTCTTTTTCCATTGAAATGCATGATCGTAACTTCCTTCACCCTCCACGTAGCATCCTCCGGGGAAACGAAGGAACGAGGGTTTGGTATCCGCAAGTAGCTGCACCAAATCGGGGCGCAGTCCGTTTTTCCTATTCTTCCAGGTATAGGGGAACAGCGACACCATATCCAACTGCAACCGACCATTGACATCGGTCAGTAACACCAGTTGTCCTTTGTTATCCGTGCCAGTGGCTCTGATGGTTGCCGTGAGTTTGTTCCATCCTGTATGATTGATTGTGCCGGTCAGTGTTGTTTCACCAAGAATCCGGGTTCCGTCTTCCGAGCGGAGCTGTGCTTTTACATGGTCGGCATATGCCTTTGGCCCTTTGGCCCATAAAGTTAATGTATAGGTAGAGTCCTTTCGAAATGCCATACCCCAGTATCCGGCATTGACCAC
>CAYVGR010000163.1:525-889 GCA_964450065.1 uncultured Prevotella sp.
TGGTTGTCATCAAAAGAGCTGTCTTCTGAACGTCATTCAGTAAGTCTGTAGTTTGCAATTCCATTGTAGCCCCATTCAACGAGGTCCATGCGTCAAGCCCCTGCTCAAAAGAACGGTTCTTCACTAACTCTGCATAGAGACCACCTTCGCCGGCATGATTGATTTCCTCCAAAAAAAGACCATACTGATAATCACTGATCATGGGGCCGCGACGACTGCCGTCAATATTCATAATGGTTTGCGACGACAGAGAAAAAGTAGCTGCACAAAACACAGCTGCTAATAAATATTGCTTTAACATTCTACTTGATAGGGGATTTTTCTTAAAGATAGAGAGCCCGGAGACAGATGTCTCACCACCTCC
>CAYVGR010000163.1:910-2947 GCA_964450065.1 uncultured Prevotella sp.
ATTTTCCAAAGTCTGCTTAACGATGTTGAGTCCCTTGGTCAAGCCCTTCTGCTTAGCACCATTGATGCTGAAGTATTCGGTCTTGGCTACGGCAACAGATGCACTATTGTCAGTAATCGTCTCTATACCGGTTATCGTATCCTCAGAAGGAGTCTTGGCACTATTTTCACCAAAGTAAGTCAGTGTCCAAGTATCCAGAATTACCCAGTCTTGCGGTATAGAATCTATCTGGCGTACACCAATAGTAAGTTTACCATCGGTAACTTTCACAATGGCTGAATTCTTGTAAACACCAGTACCACCATCTATAGCATCATTGAAGTAGTTGGAAGCTGATACCATGGAATTAGGAACAACCATATCAGTACCAGGAATCTGGGCGGTTCCCTGATAGCCCAAGTCAACGCTCTTGCCAGATGACAAAAGCTTGAGCGGGGTATGCACAGAGTCACCTTCCACAACTGTATAAAGGAACGCATTACCAATGATATCATTGGCCTCGAACTTGGTATTATCCTCTTCAACACTACCATAACGATAGAAGCCCATAACGCTTACCTCGTAAGTTCCATTAGGAATGCCTTCTATGGTCTGATTCAGGTCGAATGTCTTGTTGTAGAACTCGAGTGCCAAAGCAGCTTTCTGCTCATCATCGTTACCAAAGTTATAGCCAGAAGCATTCCAACCATCTACAGAGTTTGCGCCTTCTCTGTCAAAGTTAGGAGTTCTAATCAGCGCTGTCATGTCTACCGGATGGGTATCAGAAGCGTCCTTAGCCTCAGCTGGGATAGCCAGCTTGGTAATCATGGCATCAGCTTCCTTGATCAGATTGTGCGCTTCATCGTCTGTCATGTCTGTGTTATCAAGCATTTTCTCATTGATAGCACCAGCTTCCATCTTCGTGGCCTCTTCAGCCTTGGAACTCTCAATGGCCATAGCCAAATCTTCCTGCTTGGCAACAAGATTCTTAAAGATAGCAGCAGATTTACCGATAGAATCCTTGGCGGTCAGCAATGCCGTCAAAGCGTCAAACATCACCTTGCCATATTCCTGTCCCAAAGCCTCATTACCTTCATCTATAGTCGTATTGGCCAAAGCCAGGGCATCCTTACCAAATAGTGGTGTATTATCTCTCACGTTAGTAACATTCTGGATTTCTTTTTCAAGAAGTGGTTTCACAACCTCAGCCTTCGTGCCTTGGAATACCATCTTGAAGTTATCCCAGATAGCCCAGCTGTCACCCAGTTGGTTGGTAGTTCCCTTCACACCTACACGGAGCACGTCACCTTGCTTGGCAACAACGCCGAACGAGGATACTCTATAGAGATCATTGGCAAATGCAATGGCAGAATTGGCCATGTCGTTAGGATACCAATAGGTGCTGTCAGGATTAATATAAGGTTTGTTGTCACCCTCATTTTTATACATCTCTCCAACTCCATTGCCGTTATAAGTCACCTTCTCATCAAACACACTCTTGAAGTGGGTTTCGTTGTTGTTTACATAGATGCTTACCACGTCGTTATTGGCCGAGCCATCTTTATAAGCATTGTAGGCATTATCACCGCGACCATAACGATAGAATCCTTGTACAGAAAGTTCATAAACACCCAGCGGGGCATCCTTCACTTCCTGATAGATATCAAAGTCGGCATTGTTCCATGCCTCAAAGCAGTGGTTGTCGCTGTTTCCACCATAGTTAACATTACCTCCATTGGCAGCCTTTCTAATCCAACCTGTCTGGGCTTGTGTACCGTTGGTCTTCTCGAAGTCAGCGTTTACAAGATACTTGTCGCTCACATCGGCTCCTTCAGTAATACCGTTTCTTACAGCAGCATCGGTCATTGCTACCAACTTCTCAGTTTCAGCCTTAACTTCCTCTGTCGTCAGGTCAAGAGCCAGTATGATATCCTCTGCCTCAAGATCACAGTAGTCGGCAAGATCGTCCTTGTCATCACCAACTATCTGATCGTCATTGGCAATGAGCTTACCTTTGGCCAAAGCATCCTCGTAAGCAGCCCATGCCACCATGTTGCT
>CAYVGR010000163.1:3047-6104 GCA_964450065.1 uncultured Prevotella sp.
CATATTGTCTGGTACATAATACACATTACCACCATCTGTCTTGGATGTCTCACCGGTGGCTGTCGGCTCCGTTTGTGCATCCTGGAAAGAGTTCATGATGTTGGCATTCAGGCTGTCGGTACCTGCCTTGGCATACAATTTGGCATTGTAGCCGGTATTGTTCTTATAGTTCTCGTATGCAGCATCGGTATTTCCAGAACGATAGAACGCACTCAAAGTCAGCGCATATACACCCTTGGGGGCATTCTCAATGTCTTGATAGGTATCAAATGTCTTGTTAAAGTGCTCTGCATTGCCAAAGCTCTGGAACGCAGGAACCGTACCCGACCAACCATCGTTCTGGTTGGCATCATAACCTGGGTTGACTATCAAAGAGGTCATATCCTTAGGATTCGATGCAGTAGTACCGGATGCTACAGCATCAGCAATGGCTTCCTTGACAACAGTAGTAGCAGCCTCAAGTTCTTCCTTAGTAGCTGACATGTTGGTGTAAACTGCTTCTTGGGCAGAAACGTTCAAACCTCTTTGGTTGGCATCATCAAGTGCAGCCTTCAAAGTCTGAGCTGTGAAGTATACATCCAGAACCTCCTCATAAGCTGCATAATCTGCAACCTTTACGAAATACCAGTCAACATAGCTACTGTCTACAGCACCAAGATTCCAATACAGGCGTGTGTTGGTTGCTATCTCCTTGGCTCTTGTTCCAACGAAGACGTCAGGATAAGTAGCAGGGTTAAAACTGGGGTTGTTCTCGCCTACAGTAAAGCGATAAACATCGTCAGCCTGAGGAACAATGGTCCAAAGGGTATCATTCTGGCCATTCCAGTCTACCCAGATATCACCATTGTCAGCAAACCATGACATGAGAATCTTGCCTTTAGGATTACCATTCTCAACCGAATCCTTCAAGATAATGGTCTTGCTATCCCATACACCGGCATCATCCAGATGCTTGGAGAGCCAAACCTTGTAACCGGTTTCGCCTACGCTACCACGGGTACTCCAGTCATTAGCTCCCTTGAAGAACTGCTTAGAACCGATGTTGTACAGATAGAGAGCCTCACCATACTGTATAGCAGTTTTCTGAGGAACTGGCTTCTGACGTTCGGCCACTTCTGCAGTCGCACTTGTACCAGCTAACAGTACAGCGCACATGAAAAGTAGATTTCTTAATTTCATAAAGCGGAATTTAATAGTTAATAAAATGTTTAAAATAATATAATACGGTTATTTCTATTTAGGTTTAACTGTCAAATTAATGACCTTTCGGCCACAAATATAATAAAAACAAAACGTATTTCAACATTTTTTCAGAGTCATTTTTCGTATTGGAGACTAAAAGATATGTTTTTAACACTTTTAGCCTTAAATAGTCATTAAATGCACACTAAAAAACGAATCCAGAACATATTTTGACTGATGCTAAAATGACAGAAATTCGAAGAAACTAACAACACAAAAAATTTTAAACAAATAAAGGCGCATTTCCTAATTAGTAGAAAATGCGCTCCTTATTTCAGTTTCAGAAGAGGGATGTTTGAGGGTAAAGCGGATACCTCTATCTGCGTATGTGCCTTAAATATATCCGTCGGTAAAACCCTTCCCTCCTTTTGCCAACATTGCGTATGGCCTTTGTTTTATTGAGCCATGCGGTATATTTGCTCTATATCATTAGCCTTAAGCACCTTGAAATGGCCTTGGGTAATCGTGTTATCTCTCGTGCATTTACGGGCCATCTCCTTGATTTCGTCTTCCGTCACTTTACGGCCAACCAATTCCTGGATAGAAGTTGGCATGCCAATGGAGCGATAAAACTTCTCTATTTCCTCAATTCCACGAAGAGCCGTTCCCTCAGGATTGGTGTAGTCGTTAGGCACATCCCACACTTCCACAGCAAACTGTACAAAGCGTTGTACATTTTCCTTCATTACATAGCGTGCCCAACTGGGCCACACTGCTGCCAAACCGGCTCCATGAGCAACATCGAACAATGCACTCAGCTCATGCTCAATCTGGTGTGTAGCCCAATCACCGAGAATGCCACAACCGGTAATCCCATTGTGGGCAAGACTGCCACCCCACATAATCTGTGCACGATGTTCATAGTCATTGGGGTCTTTCAACACATAATGCACACACTCCTTCATGGTGCGGAGCAAGCTGATAGCTATATTATCGGTGAGCACCATGTCGTTGTCGTGAGAGAAGAAGCGCTCCATGGTATGCATCATCATGTCGGTCACTCCAGCCGCTGTTTGGTAGGCGGGGAGCGTAAAGGTGCGCTCGGGATTCATGATGGCAAACTTCGGACGGAGAAGCGGATTGCCATATCCACGCTTGATCTCACCATCCTCCTTGGTTATCACTAAGGCATCGCTCATCTCGCTTCCTGCAGCAGGAAGAGTAAGAACCGATGCTACCGGTAAACAGTTCTTGGGTTGTGCGGTTCCCTCAAAGAAATCCCACACGTCGCCATCATAGTTAGCTCCCATAGCAATGGCCTTGCCAGAATCGATCACACTTCCACCACCTATGGCAAGAACAAAGTCTATCTTCTGTTCCCTGACCATCTTTATTCCCTCTTTCACAAGAGACAGACGGGGATTGGGCACCACGCCACCAAGCTCCACAAAGTCTACACCGCCTTGCTCCAGATAACCACAGATCGTATCGAGCAGTCCTGAAGCCTTAGCGCTCTTGCCACCATAATGTACCAATACCTTATGTCCGCCATACTTGGTGACAAGTTCTGCCACCTTACTTTCTGCCTCTTTACCAAATACCACTTCGGTAGGGGCATAATAAATAAAATCTTGCATAATAATGAGTAGTTTATATTGTCTGTAATCTGTTTCAAATATACTTATTTTATTCCGATTATCAAAGCATAACAACAATGTATTAGCCGGAATTAACTTTGTTTGTCATATTATTAGCATCATTCAAGTCCCAGTATATCAAAACTCTGCCAATGTCGGATATATTTTTCCTCTTTATAAAATAAATCACTAGTGTCCACTTAAATACTTTAACATTCGGCTTTGCTTACTGATTGTA
>CAYVGR010000164.1:0-6082 GCA_964450065.1 uncultured Prevotella sp.
TCTCGCGGATGGTCTTCTCGATATGTTGCGGGTCGATATCGCCTACCACAGCCACGGCCATGAGTGATGGGTGGTACCATCGCTCATAATAGTCGCGCAACACTTGTGGCGACGCGTGACGGATAACAGCGGTGTCGCCAATGGTGATTCGGTCGGCAAACCTCGAACCGTTCAGCAATTCCATGACAAGCTTCATGCCACTGTCTTGGTTGGTACCGCCCCGTGAAATCCATTCGGAAATAATCACACCGCGCTCCTTTTCAACTTCCACCGAATCGATGAGCATTCCATCTGCCCAATCGGCCAAGATGGTGAGCGTAGAATCTACCATTGCTTTGTCGGCAGAAGGCAACTGCAACTTATAGACAGTCTCATTGAAAGAGGTATGCGCATTGAGATCCTTACCAAACTTGGCACCTTTGGACTCCAAAAACCTGATGATTCCGTCGCCAAGGAAATGGCGGGTTCCGTTAAAGGCGATGTGCTCTAAGAAGTGAGCCAGTCCGCGCTGATGATCTTCTTCCATCACCGAACCGGCCTTAATAAACAGTCTGTAGACAGCTTCGCCCTTAGGCGTTTGGTTGGGATAAATATAATAGGTCAAACCGTTGGGTAGTTGCCCCTTAATCAGCTTGGGTGCATAATCTAACTGCTGCGCAAAGGCGATCGTCATGCCTGTGAACAAACCTATCATTGCCAGCAGGCATGTCTTGAAGCACTTATAGTGTGCTGTCGAGTTAATGGTCGTGTTTGTCTTTTTGATCGTGTTTATCAAAAACATTCTTTTCGTTTTGTTTATTTTAAAAACCCAGAGCGACAGCATACAACACCAATAGTTCCTTAACCAGAATCATCCGGCAGCTTCGTCTAAGGTTCGTTAGTGTGACAGACTAATGCTTACGGGCAAGGGATTTAAGCCTGCAAGCAGACGCTTAGTTTGTCTTTTCTATAACCAACTCACGCTGTAAATGGTCGGGGCCGGGATAGCCCATCGTCAGGTTCATACTGTTGCTCACCAAGCTGATGGTTATGGTGTTGTCCTTGTCAGGGTCAACCCGGTGTGGCATCCACCGAATGCGGATAGGCATGTTGTAGATTCCGGGAAGAAAGGTTAGCGCATTGGCCTTGTTAACAAGCTCAAAATCGACGCCGGACTGGAGTCCATTGCCTACCTTTACTTCATAATTAACCTCAAGATTGGCCGAGAGTGGCGTGGAACTCAGGTATATATAATAGGTGTTCACATTTCTCACATCGCTTTTGACCACTGTTCGGGAGGCTCCCGTTTCGGTAGCTATGCGTATGAACGGTTCGGTGAAATATTCTTCCTCATCCTTGTTGCACGACGAGAACATTAGCAAAAGCATGCCCATGGCAAGCAGGTTCAGCATGCTTCCGATGCCAACCATCGGGTTATGGTGTTTAAAAATATTGTTCATTTTCAATTCCTTATTTCCTTATTGATGAATCTTATTGGTTGACCGTGGGGTTGGGCTGCATATTCGTGTTGGCATTCAGCTCAGCCTGTGGAATGGGAAGCACAAAGTAATCGCTGGGATACTTCATCTGCTTGACTACGGAGTTTGTCTTGTTCTCACGTACCAAGTCCTGTTTCCAACGGGTGATGTCGTAGAGCTGGTGTCCCTCAAAGCACAGTTCCTTTATCCGTTCTTTCCTTATCAGGTTGATAAGATTGGCGTCCGTGCATTCCGAGAGAATGTCGTTGCTCCGCTGTTCTCCAACCGCACGGCTGATAATAGCGCCTACATAAGTGCGCGCTACATCGTATTGGCCCAGGTTACAGGCTGCTTCGGCTGCCGTCAGGTAGAGTTCTGACAACCGAAAAACAAACGGGTCGTTGCGCGTAGGCTGATTATCGGGTATTTTGGTGGCACGGTATTTAAGGCATTTCACCGTGTCATCGCGATTGAGCAACATCAATCGGATGTCTTCTTTGTCATAAAGTGACAGCAGCGTGTCGGCCGGAACACAGGACGACTCATAGAAAGAGCGCAGGCCTCCCATCAAGTCTTGTCCACTCAGACGCAGGACAGCCTCGCCTTGATAAGCAAGATCGTCAAAGAGTTTGAGGTAATCTTCGCCTTGCGACAACTGTTGGTCATGTATGGCCAACTTAGCATATTGCAAGGCTTTCTGCCAGTCCTCCATATAAAGGTAAACCCGTGCATACAAGGCATTGACCGATTGAAGCGAGGCATAATGGGCATCGGTGGCCACTTGGTCGGTCAGCAACTTTGAAGCCTCGCCCAAATCCTCGAGTATTCTTTCGTAAACCTGCTTGACAGACTGGCGACTAACATTATCGTCAGGCCCCGGTGTAATCGTCAGCACGGGTATGCCGAGGTGTGACGCATCTGCTGTATAATTGTAAGGTTGGGCATAAACACGACATAGGTCGAAATGACACAGCGCCCGCAAGAACAAAGCCTGCCCCAACAAGTTTCTGCATTGATCAGTCTCTGTCGGATAACCGGCCTCAACGACAGGTTCATATTGTATGATGTTGTTCACATTTGACAATGTCACGAATATCTTTCTCCAAATATGACCAACGGCTGACGTTTCCTGATCGGCTGCCGAAGTATAGTTGTACTGATCTATCATATTAGCTCCGCTGGAGGTCACAGTGAGGAAAGCCATATTTCCGGCAACATCCGGATACTTTGTAAACTCGCTGTTGTAATAGTCATACAGTGTTTTGTAGGCACCCGTAAGTCCTGCCTTCAACCCGTTGGGATCTGAAAGAAACGAGGGTATGGTAGCCCTACCTCTTTCCTCCACTTCCAAAAAACTGTCACAACTTTGCAACAGAGAGGATGAGAGTATCAGGCCGGCAACGATATATAGGAATGATTTTCTTTTCTGTTTCATGTTAAAAACCGATATTTAATGACAGCGACAATACGCGTTCTGTGGGATAGCCACTCATGGTTGTCTTATAGGAATTGCGATTGCTTCCCGAATAGGGAGACCAAGCAAAAAGATTGTCACCCACGAATGACAGCGTGCAACTGCGTGCACCAAACTTGTTGAGCCATTCCTGGGGCAATGTATAGGAAAGAACCAAGTTCTGAAGACGAATCAGAGTCTTGTTGCGTAAGTATCGCGTTGAATTCATACCCGAGCTCGTCGACACTTCCCACAACGGTTTGGGGTTCGCTGCGATTTCTCCTGGTTTGCGCCAGCGATTGAGCTGGTCTACAGCTTGGTTATTGGTGCTGATGCTATATCCATCAGAAAAAGACGATCTGCCGAAGCTTGTGAAGCCGTATCCTCCAAATTGATAGTTGAGGAGAAACCGAAGCGTGAAGCCCTGATAGCTCATCGTGTTGGTCAAACCTCCTGTCACCTTCGGAGTCGAATTTTTGTAAGGCACACGGTTCGCACTGTTGTAGGTTTTGGTAACATTCCCCCTGGCATCATACCACATTGGTGAGCCGTCGTAAGGGTCTACACCTGCCCAACGCACTAAGAAATAGGTATGAATGTCGTACCCCTCAATATAAGAGGTGGTGCCAAAGTTCTTTTGTATTCCGTTGTAGAGTTTTTTCAGCGTGTTTGAATTGTGCGCCAAGTTCAAGTCAGTCGTCCAAGTGAAGTCTCCTTCCTTCTTAGGCACGAAGTTTTTTGATGTGATGGAGACCTCTATCCCTTTGTTCTCAATTTCCCCCACGTTTCTGTAAACCCTCAGGTCTCCTGTTGTTCTTGAAACATCAAGGTTACTCAGTAGGTTCTTGGTATAGTTTCGATAGAACTCAAAATTGAAGTCGAAACGTCTCAGCACCTCAACACGCAAGCCTAAGTTGGTCATGTATGTGGTTTCCCAACTTAACTTCCGGTTTGGTGTACCCGACTGCACTCCGCCGATTTTTCCATTATAAGCATAACTCTCGCCGTATGAATAGAGTCCCAGTGCTTCCTGCGTACCTATTCGCGAGTTACCATTGGTGCCATACGTAGCCCTGAGCTTGAGCACACTAATCCAAGGTATTTTGAAGAACTTCTCGTTGTGTACGTTCCACGAGGTTCCCACCGAGGCAAAGCCGGCCCATCTGGCTTCCGACCCAAACTGTGAGTTACCATCACGCCGTGCGTTCACGGTTAGGTAATAGCGTTGGTCGTACGAATACGCCGCTTGGCCCAGGAACGAAGCCTTGCGCGAGGACTTGCTGTAATTGGTGCCTTTTCGTGAGTTGGCATATGAGATGTCTCGAATATGATCGTTGATGAATCCGGAACCCGTCGCGCCAACGGTTGTATAGTCGCGTGCACCGGCCTCAAATCCCACAACACCATTAATGTTGTGCTTGCCAAAGCTACGCACAAAATTTATACGATGAATGGTAGTCCAGTTGGTTAAGTTCAGGGTTTGCCTCGACGAATAGCCGATGCGCTCTTCCAACGATGCCATACCGGTCCAGTTTTTCATCGAGCTATACATTTCCTCTACATTACTTTGGAAGTCGATACCAAACTGTCCGGTATATGACAGTCCTTTCAACGGCTCATAGCGCAACATGAAATTTGGACTGACATAGAGTGCCTTTTGCTTATTCATATTCTGCTCTCTTTCGGCTACGCTGTTTAAGAACTTATGCTTTTGAAACTTAGGACTCCCATCCAGATTAACACCCGTAACCTTCATATTTAATAAGCGGAATGTGCCATCGGGGTTATAGGGACTGTAGATAGGCAGAAATTCATAATAGTCACGACCCATATTAAATAGGTCGTTAGTATTATACGAAGCCGAAAGATTGACAGTAGCCTTGACCTTCTTGTGGAGTTGAAACCCCAAGTTTGTCCGCAGCGAGAAGCGTTGCTGCTTGTTTCCCTTGATCGTTGCTTCATTCTCATAGTAAGAAGCCGAAAGATAATAATCAGTCTTTTTCGCATTTCCGTTCAACGAGACATTCGTCTGGAACGTATTACCTGTTCCAAAGAACACGTCGTACCAGTCGGTGTCGGTTGTCGAATAGCTGTTCATGTCGTTATCCTGAAAGGGGAATGCCCTGGGATCAAGCCCCGCATTGACATACGACTCCCTCGCTAATTCAAGATATTGCTTCGCATTGAGCAACTTGGCCGAGGTGCTCTTGTCTATTGTAGAGATACCGTATTGGGTGTTGATATTAATATTGAGCTTCTCGTCCCGACCATGCTTGGTCGTCACGAGGATAACTCCGTTGGCACCGTCCGCCCCGTAGATTGAGGTTGCGCTCGCATCTTTCAGCACGGTAATCGATTCGATATCCTCGGGATTGATAAATGACAGCGGACTGATAGTATAGCTCTGCCCGGGCATTAGATTGGTGCTCCCACCAGTAAACATGGGCACGCCGTCCACAATCCAAAGCGGTTCATTAGAGGCAGACATCGACGAGTTGCCGCGCACTCGCACGTTAAACCTTGGCCTCGAATGGTCGGGAGTGTCAGAATTGACGTCTATTTTCAGTCCGGGTATCAGTCCGTCCAACATTTTGTCTATCCGCATCTGCGGCATATATTTCAGCTGTTTAGTGTTCACCTGATAGGCACTGCCCACCAAGTCACTCCTTTTTTGCGCCGTACCGTATGCACCCACGACCACAACATCCTGAATAGCCGTGGCATCATCTGTCAAGACAACTCTGACCGTTGTCTTTTCTTTAACAGATACAGTCTGTGTCTTCATGCCGATATACGAAAAAACCAGCTCTTCACTTTTCTGCGTTTCAATGTTCAGCCTGAAATTACCATCTACATCGGTTATGGCTTTATTTGATGTTCCTTTTTGCTGAACGCTAACACCTGTCAAAGGTTCCCCAAGCTCATCAACAACTGTTCCTGTAACGACTCGCCTCAGAGTCTCCTGCATTTTAGCTTGTGCATGATCTGGTGCCTTTGCCAATAAGGTTGGCATACACAGCCCCATTAAGACAAGAGCAAATAATACTTTACCTATACGCTTCATAGTACAATCTTTGAAGTTACAAATATACTAACTTTTGACCGACTTTTTGAACTTAAATAGTCGTCCCTTGAAAACATTTAACTTATTGATTATCAGTAAAATAATTAC
>CAYVGR010000165.1:0-6057 GCA_964450065.1 uncultured Prevotella sp.
TGAATGCAAAGTTACTAAGTTTTATTGGGAAAAGTAAACTAATATGAAAAATAATATGTAAATTTGCGTAATGTTGTGAATAGTTTGATATGAGAAAAGGATTTGCTTTTGTGGTTTTATTCATATTGTTCCCGGCAATGGTGATTCAATATGGATGTACTGACAGGAAAACAGCACCGGCTGACAGCCTGCAAGTGGATTCCGTAGATTATGTTGTCCAGGATACCGTTGTCCAGGATTCGTCTGAAAATGTAATAGCGGAGACCCCGATGCCTAAGGCAGCCGACGAGCTTTTTGATGACTTTGTTTTTAATTTTGCCGCTAATCATAAGCTCCAGCAAAAACGAATATCATTTCCTTTGCCCGTATATATTGATGGTAAATTGGATAAGGAAATCAATAGAGAACAGTGGAAAATGGAGCATTTTTTTATGCAACAGGAATACTATACGCTGATTTTCGACAGTGAAGAACAGAAGGAATTGGGCAAGGACACAACTGTGAATCATGTAGCTATAGAAAAGATTTTCTTTAAGATTAAAATGGTTCAAGCATATCTCTTTGATAAGCTAAACGGTGAATGGATGCTTACTTCTATACGTTACCAGCCACTTTACAAGAATCATAATGCTGATTTCCTGAAGTTTTACGATCGTTTTTCTACGGACTCTGCTTTCCAAGTGCAGAGCATGGCAGATGAAGTGAAATTTACAGCTCCTGATCCAGAAGACGATTTTTCAACAATTACGGGAGTTATGATGCCCCAGCAATGGCCGGATTTTAAGCCGGGTATCATTCCGAGTGGGTTAATTTATAATATTCTCTACGGGAAAAAGCATGGTAGGTCGGATCATAAGATGTTTTTAATCAGGGGAATTGCCAACGGTCTTGAAATTGAAATGGACTTCAAAAAGATTGATGGGAAATGGAAACTCACAAATTTTAACAGCTAAGGCATTGTGGAAAGTTTAATCTGGAAAGCCATTTTAGAATATGAAACGATTAAAAAATTACTCTTTACTGCATAACAACACATTTGGAATCGACCAAAAATGTGATGAGTTCATCATTTTTGAAACAGTAGACGATGCTGTAAACGTGGCTCATGAGTTATTGCCAGGTAAGAGGGACGCTGTTTCTTTCTTGATACTTGGTGGTGGCAGTAATCTTCTGTTAACGAAGGATTTTCTTGGGAAAGTGGTAACAGCTGACAAAAGATTCGACGTGGAACTGCAGGACGATACTGAATGTGCAGACTCTGTGCTGCTTAGATGTTGGGCTGGATCCACGTTTGACGAGGTGGTGGAATATGCTGTCGAACAGGGTTGTTATGGCATGGAGAACCTTAGCTTGATACCCGGAGAATGTGGTGCCTCGGCCGTTCAAAATATCGGGGCATACGGTGTGGAAGCCAAGGATATAATAACAACTATTGAAGCTGTAGAACTGTCTTCGGGAAGAACGGTTGTTATTAAGGCGGAAGAATGTGACTATGGATATCGTCAGAGTCGTTTTAAGAAGCAATGGAGAGATAAATTTCTCATCACACATGTGACCTACAGACTTTCCCGTGAGTTTCAACCACGTCTCGATTATGGAAATATTCGTAAGGTATTGGATGCCCGAGGTATAGATGAACAGAAACTTACGGCACGGATGCTACGTGACATTATCATTGATATTCGCCGTTCCAAATTGCCTGACCCTTCTGATTTGGGCAATGCTGGTAGTTTCTTTATGAACCCGATTGTAGATCGAGTTATTTTGGAACAGTTAAAAAAGAAATTCTCTGACATCAGGTTCTTTGAGGTTACACCTTTGGGGACTGCTATGCCCTTAAATGTCCTTCATAATAAAGAAGTCCAAGTAAGATATAAGATTCCTGCTGGTTGGATGATCGACCGATGTGGATGGAAGGGACGTAGAGTAGGCAGGGTAGGTGTGTATGAGAAGCAGGCATTGGTGTTGGTGAATTATGGTGGGGCAAAAGGCAGCGAGATTGTTGACTTGATGCATGCTATTCAGGATGATGTTTTTTCAAGGTTTGGAATACACATCTATCCGGAAGTAAACATAAGATAAGATTTTGATTTTTAGATTTTTAGGAACAGGTACATCCAACGGGGTGCCGGTAATTGGTTGTGAATGTGAGGTTTGTAAAAGCAACAATCCACTTGACAAACGTTATCGAGCTGCTGCGATGTTGGAAACAGACACTACTCGGGTGCTGATAGATTGTGGCCCGGATATTCGTATGCAACTTATGCCACTCGAGTTTCGTAAGATTGACGCGGTGTTGCTTACACATGGACATTATGACCATACGGGAGGGATTGATGATTTGAGGCCTTATTGTTGTTTTGGAGATATAGATATCTACGCCAACAGCACAACGGTAAAAACTGTGAAACATAATTTTTCTTATTGTTTTGCTGATCATTTGTATCCGGGGGTGCCTAAGTTAAAACTTCATTGTATTCAAAAACATGTACCAATGAGGATAGGAGGCATCGATATATTGCCTATAGAAGTAATGCACGATCAGCTGCCGATACTGGGGTATCGTTTTGGTTCCATGGCTTATATTACGGATATGAAGTCAATGGCTCCGGAAGAATGTGTTTATCTTAAAGGTGTAGAAACTTTGGTTATCAATGCTTTAAGGTGGGAAAAACCGCATCATAGTCATCTGATTATTCCAGAAGCAATTGATTTTTCACGCAAGGTAGGAGCCAGGCGGACATTTCTAACGCATCTTACGCATAAGATAGGTGTGCATGATAGGGCTAATAGTAGGTTGCCCAAGGATTTCCATTTTGCATACGATGGTCTTGAAATAGAGGTGTAGACCTGAGTTTTTTGAGCTTGATCATCTTTTTTAAGACGTTTGTTAGGATATAAAAAAGGAGTACCGCCGTACTCCAACCGTGTTAACCTTAAACCTAATACAGTAATAAACACAATGTAAATATAGTGCATTTATTTGTAAAAGAAAGAAATGGGGGCTTTAAAGTTGTAGTTTATAACTTTTGTTTACAAGGCGGTTGAATGACTTTTACTTTGTTAACATAAAAGCTTTATCGGGTAACTGCTCAGCAATAACATATTGTTTTTCTTCGGGTTCTTTTTGGGGGCAGTTGTAAAACCAGTTGCATCCCTTCTCCCCTCATGCATATTTTGAGGACAACAAGCTGCAAAAAGAACAACGCAAGGACAAATCTGCTTTAAGATGAAAACGGCAGGCTCATGCTCTTTTGGAGTTAATATTGATAAGGCCGCTCGTATCTCAATCTCCGTTTTTGTAGCAGTAGGAAAGGTTAAAACTATTGACAAAACACCTTCTGATTTTCGCTTATTTGAAAATCAGTTGGCCTTCACTCGAAATACGTGAAATTTGCGGTGTTTTGTAAGCACCTGGCTGTCAGCGCTTTTGAAAAAATAGTCTTATATTTCCTATTTTCCCACCTGCGCTTGAATATCGAATGGCATGACGTGAGGAGCTTAAACACCGTGCGATTAAAGCTCTTCCACGCTGTCACCAAGGCTTAATCGCGCTATGAGAAAGCACCAATCGCAACAACCTTACATTTTTTTGTCGAACTTGCTACGGTCGTACCGAAAAAAGATGGCGCATTTTTCTCTATATGTCTCGAAAATAATGAGCCAAAAACAGTAATTATATTTTACTGTTTTAGAAAGGACGCATGCTTAAATCAATCACAAACTAATGCCATGGATACCATTCTATCATTGTAGGAAGATGACATAGCCTTGGTCGATTGCTGAGTAGTTACTTTATCGGATAGAACTCTATCTTTTGAATTTTTTGTATAGTTTCCATCCTAAAATAATAGTATCTAAAAAGCCTGCGCCTGTAGTTATTAAGCTATTCATTCGTTTAGAGACTGGTACGTTTTTCTTAAAAGCTGTGGGTTTCCTGAATAAAGATTTCCATAAGTTCTCTATCCTGTTATCGTCCTTTTGGATATCTCTCAGGAGCATGGCTTTGCGAAGTCTTATTTCCTCAAGTGTCTTGTATGTGATAGGGGAGCGTGTGTCGTTGTGCATGTTTTATTTACTTAATAGCAATGAAGTAAGAAACTTTATAAGCGGTTTTTCAATCCATTGTTTTCTGAATATGAGGAAGAGAAGGAGGAGAATAAAATACACACCAGCTACAATAGCAAATGCTGCAGAATTACCTACAAAAGGGGCGAGGGCATAGGCAGCTGCAAGCCCTAAGTAAATGAGCATTAGAAAGAAAAATATGCAGAGAATGGAAATGATACCGATAAAGGTAAAAATCTTAACGGTTTTCTCAATGATATCTAATTTTACATATTCTCCTTGCAAGCCTATATAGTGTTTTAGCCTTTCTACAAGCTTGCTGATAGTCTCTATGTTGTTGTCGTTTGAAAACATATTTCTCCTTGATTGGAAAATAAAGAAAATAGGGTTGCATAGTTGTTCACAACCCTATTTTTAGAACATTACAAATTAATCGTCAACTCCTACAGCCTCCTTGATATCGTCAATAAGGTCGTCTGCATCTTTACGATTGAGTTTGATGTCATGTTTTTTGCAGAAGTCATCTATTGCATCTGTAATTTTTGTTCGTGTGTCTTCACCCTTTTCCGGAGCCATGAGCAGTCCTAATGCTGCACCAGCGATAGCGCCGCCTATAAATGCGCCAAAGTAACCTAATGTCTTCATAATTGTTTTTATTAAAAAAATAGTATATTATTACTGCAAATATAGAATATTTCGTAATGAAAAGCAAGGGAAAACAAAGTTTTTTTATTAAAAAGGCTCTATTATATTGATTTAACAAACTTTATGCACGCACTTTTTTTATGTTTGTGAATATTTTTGTAATTTCGCACAACATTAGGATTAATTTCCTCTGTCATGAATAATCATTAACATCTATAATATCAAAAAAGTATGAAAAAAACATTGATATTGGGCGCATCTATGTGTATTGCCGTTGCCTTTACAAGTTGCAAATCACAGGAGAGTGCTTATAAGAAAGCCTATGAAAAGGCTAAGGCTCAAGAGGAGCAAAATTTTGCACAACAGCCCACCCAAGAAGAAGCTCCGGTGGTTACACCTATGACACAACAGCCTGTTACACAAACTACTGTTTCAAATGTTAATAATGCAGCAGTGCGCACGGAGGATGTAACTGTTGTTAGTGGTTCTGGATTGCAGGCATATAGTGTGGTTGTTGGTTCCTTTGGGTTGAAGGCTAATGCTGAGGGCTTGCAAAGCACTTTGAAGCAAGGTGGTTATGATGCTCAAATAGTTTATAATTCAAATTTGAATATGTATCGCGTTGTCGCCACTACATCTTCTGATAAGGGGCAGGCAGTGCAGAGCCGTGATGCTATTCGTGGTAGCCAATACAATCCCAAGAGTGATGCTTGGTTGCTATATAAGAAGTAATTCTTGGCAAGAATATTATCGATAGACTATGGCAAAAAACGCACAGGATTGGCAGTTACAGACCCCATGCAGTTTATTGCTAATAGTCTCACTACAGTAGAAACAAAGGATTTGTTCGACTTTCTCTGTTCGTATGTGAAACGTGAGGAGGTCGAACGTGTTGTTATAGGTAAACCTATGCAGCTTAATGGCAAACCATCTGAAAACTTGGCAAGGGTTGAAAACTTTGTCAACAGGTGGCGTAGGGCACAGCCAACAATTCCTATAGAATACTATGATGAGCGGTTCACTTCGGTATTGGCTCATCGGGTTATCCTCGAAAGTGGTGTGAAGAAAAAGATCAGGAGAGAAAACAAAGGGCTGGTAGACGAGATAAGTGCAACAATTATCCTGCAGGATTATATGAATTCAAGGAAATGATATTACCAATTTACACATACGGGCATCCAGTTTTAAGAAAAGTAGCCCAAGATATACCAACTGATTATCCAGGATTGAATCAGTTAATAGATGATATGTTTGAGACATTAGATGCCTCTTCGGGTGTGGGCTTGGCTGCTCCTCAGATAGGGAAGTCCATACGTGTTGTGGTTATCGACCTTGATGTTTTGA
>CAYVGR010000166.1:0-6036 GCA_964450065.1 uncultured Prevotella sp.
AGTCTACGGAAACAGTAACGCCGTGACGTTTAGCAGCCTCACAAGCTAATTTGGTTAACTCTGCAGCCTTGTCGGAAATAGCAGGGGTAATGCCACTCCAATGGAACCACTTGGCTCCCTCCATAATAGCATCAAAGTCAAAATCGGATGGATCGGCCTCGGCAATGGAGCTGTATGCACGGTCGTAAATTACCTTTGAAGGGCGCATCGAGGCACCAGTCTCTGCATAATAAAGCCCAATGCGCTCACCGCCACGGGCAATAAAGTGAGTATTTACACCATAGCGGCGCAAGGCATTGACAGCAATTTGTCCTACTTCGTGCTTTGGCAACTTGCTCACGAAATAAGCATCGTGGCCATAGTTAGCTACACTGATTGCTACATTAGCCTCTCCACCACCGGGAATAATACGGAAATGGTCTGTCTGGATAAAGCGGTCATTACCTTCCGGAGACAAACGAAGCATGATTTCACCTAATGTTACGATTTTAGCCATTTTCTTTTTATTTAAAATATTAATTGCTTGTTATTTACAGATTAGTCTTCTTGTTTTCAATGGCAAAAATAGAAAAAATAAATCAAACAACGACTATAAAATCACCAAAATATAGCTTTTTATCAAATAATTTAGGTTGCGTACTCAAACAATTCAACTTTTATTGTTAATTTTGTAACGTTATTATGTGTTAACAATGGTAGACAAGATTAGAATAAAGGATATTGCCCAACGTGCCGGCGTCTCTGTCGGTACCGTTGACAGGGTATTGCACGATCGCCCCAACGTTTCTCCCAAAGCAAGAGTGAAAGTTGAAAAGGCTTTGGAAGAGATGAATTATCAACCTAACATGTACGCTTCTGCGTTAGCCTATAACCGCTCGTACATGTTCTATGTCCTTATTCCGGCTCACGAACAGGTGGCTTATTGGGAAGAAATTGAAGAAGGAGTAAAGATGGCACAAGAGGCTGGTCGTGACTTTCATATCAAGACACAAATCACCTATTACGAGCGTTTCGACGACAAATCTTTTAAAGAGGCTTCGCAGAAATGCCTTGATTCCAAGCCTGATGGTGTTGTAATCGTACCAACCGACTTGGATATCACCCGAACGTTTACCGACAAAATGCACGAGCAAGGTATACCTTTTATCATGCTCGACTCATATATGCCTGATCTGAAGCCACTCGCTTTTTTTGGACAGGATTCGTTTTCCAGTGGTTATTTTGCCGCTCGCATGCTTATGCTCATTGCCAGCAAAGAGAAGGAGATAATGCTTCTGAAAATTACTAAGAACGGACGAGTGCTCAGCAAGCAGCAAGACAATCGCGAGGTTGGGTTCCGACATTATATGCACGATCACTTTCCGCACGTGAATATCATTAGTTTAGAACTGCCCATCGGTTGTTCTCGCCAGCTGTATGACAAGATGCTGGAAGAGTTCTTTGCAGAGAATCCCAGCATTCACCATTGCATTACGCTTGGCTCCAAAGCACATGTTATGGGCGATTTCCTGTTGAGAACCAATCGCAGGAATGTACAGATTATGGGCTACGACATGGTGGGAAAAAATGCAGAATGCCTGCGCCAAGGCAGCATTTCGTTCCTTATAGCCCAACACGCTTATCAGCAAGGGTATTCGTGTATAGACACTCTTTTCAAAGCAATAGTATTAAAAAAGAAAGTTCAACCCGTCAACTACATGCCCATTGAATTGCTTTCCAAGGAAAATGTAGACTTTTATCGTCGTACTCAACTATAGATGAAGACAAGAAGTAGTAAAAGAAAACAAGATAACAAAATATATAACAAACTGAAATACTAAAACTATGGACAAATCAAGGATCATTAAGATTAAACCGACAGACAACGTCGCGGTTTGTTTGCAGCCCTTGCAAGGGGGTACCATCATAAATGTGGATAACAAAAGCATAACCGTTTTGCAGGACACTCCCGCAGGACACAAGGTTCTGCTCGTTGATGCACCGAAAGGAACCAACATCATTAAATACGGATACCCCATTGGACATATTACCGAAGACTTAAAAGTTGGACAATGGGTAAACGAAAAAAACTTGCGCACTAATCTCTCCGGAGCCTCCGAATATGAGTATAGTCCTGTTAACAAAGATGTTGAAAAACCGTTGGAAAACCTTACATTCAAAGGTTATAGACGTGCCAATGGTGAGATTGGTGTACGCAACGAAATTTGGATTGTACCGACCGTAGGCTGTGTTAATGGCATTGCCGACCGCTTGGTCAGGGAGCTTACAAATGAGACCAAACTTGAAGGTATTGATGCCATACACACATGGAATCACAATTATGGATGTTCGCAGCTTAGCGAAGATCATGAAAACACACGCAAAATCTTACGCAACTTGTGTCAACATCCTAACGCAGGAGGAGTGCTCGTCCTATCTCTCGGATGCGAGAACAACCAGCCCGACGAGTTTATGAAGATGCTTGGCGACTATGATAAAGACAGAATCAAGCTCATTGTTACCCAGAACGTTAAGGGAGATGAGATAGAGGAAGGCATGAAGCTGTTGCGCGAGATATACAACGTAGTGAAGCAAGACAAGCGCGAAGACGTACCGTTGAGCAAATTGCGCGTAGGCCTGAAATGTGGTGGCAGTGATGGCTTTAGTGGAATTACAGCCAACCCATTAGTAGGTGAATTTTCCGACTTCCTCGTATCACAGGGCGGAACAACCATATTGACAGAGGTTCCTGAAATGTTTGGGGCTGAAACCATTTTGATGAATCGCTGTAAAACTCCCGAGCTGTTCCAGCAAACAGTAGATATGATCAACGACTTCAAAGAATATTTCCTGTCACATGGCGAGCCGGTTGGGGAGAATCCTTCACCGGGAAACAAAGCCGGTGGCATCTCTACCCTTGAGGACAAAGCCCTCGGATGCACACAAAAGTGTGGCCATGCGCTCGTTAGTGGTGTGCTGGAATATGGAGACCGCCTGAAGGAACACGGCCTCAATCTGCTCTCAGCACCGGGCAACGACCTTGTAGCATCTACCGCCTTAGCCGCAGCCGGATGCCAAATAGTACTTTTCACCACAGGGCGTGGAACTCCCTTTGGCACTTTCGTTCCCACGATGAAAATCTCCACCAACAACGATATCTTTGCCCGTAAACCCAACTGGATGGATTTCAATGCAGGCGAATTACTTAGTGGCGTGTCTATGAAAGAGCTCACCCGCAAGCTCATCGACAAGGTTATTGCTGTGGCCAACGGTGAGCAGACCCACAATGAAATCAATGGTTATCGCGAAATTGCCATTTTCAAGAGTGGTGTAACGCTTTAACAATACGATCAGACCTACGTTTGGTCACCACGGGCTAAGGGTGTAGTTAGATGTTCAGAGAACCAGCAGGAAACTGTGTTAGAATATTTATATAAATGATTATCAACAACCAAGGGTTCACGACCCTCTCACCCTTATTCGTCTTCGTTGGCCTATACTTAGGTCTGAGCATTATTGCTGGAAATTTATATAAAGTACCCATGACGGTCATCTTTATAATTTCCAGCATTTATACGATTGCCATATCGGCCGAAACTCCTTTGAAAGGCAGCTATGACCTCTTTGAGTGGATGGGTGCAATGGGCAATGGTGTTATAAGCATGGGCAAACTCATTATCATAACCATGATGGCGGAAGGCATGCTGGGTTACCCTAAAACTTATTTATAAATTATGGATGTCATCACTCGAAACTTCTTCCGACTGCTACGATCCGGCGCACTCAACGAGTTCGAGGCATTGGAACCCATGTCAGTCTTCAAATGGGACAGGCTCAACCAGATGGTGCGTGCACAGCACGTAGAGGCTGCTGCACAAAAAGGAGTGAGAAATCATCAGTATGACGAGCTGATGAATATTCCTAAAAGACTGATAGCAGAGAATATAACCGACTCTCCTAACATCGAACATCCACAATTAAGCAACAGAATATTAAACCGCCGTCTAAAGAAGATAGAAAAAAAAGAGCGTCATTCTATAGACACCAATATCGGATCAATAGATGTGCTCAAGATTATTGTAGCCAATGTATCGAGCATGCTCAACACAGGCATGATGCTTAGTGGACTCATCCAATTAGGCAGTTACTTGCGCAACAAGGGCGACAAAGTAGATTTCGTGAAACTGGAAACGTGGCTTGCCAAGCTACATATCCGTCGCATGGCTCAGCTGCAAGGCAGCATGCTCATGGCTGTCTTCAACTTCGAACAAGACGAAATACCCTTCGTCCAGCACATAGAACCAGCAGCATATAAGCTTGTGCTAAGATCCGTATTACACACAGCAAACGACACCGCTGAAGAGTGGCATTTCCGTCAAAGTCGTTCCGGCTTTGTGCAGAACAACTCCACTTTGCTGCGTAGGAATCTCCGACGAAGCCTGCGTTACATCTCATACGCACCGATAGAGACCGTGAGTAACTTTTTCCACAACTTTTCACGATCGCTCCAAGAAATAGAAGAATAGCAAAACTGACCTTTCTCACGGAGGTTTGAAACACAAAAAACAATGGTCAACAAAAGGCTCATTCGAACTCTCTTGTTGACCATTGTTGGTTTTTTGGCAGATTATCCTACAGCAGCTGTCAGGCCAGCCATCACAATGCTAACCATAGACATCAGTTTAATAAGGATGTTGAGAGAGGGGCCGGAAGTGTCCTTGAACGGGTCGCCAACCGTATCTCCCACAATAGTGGCCTTGTGACTTTCGGAACCCTTGCCGCCAAAATGTCCTTCTTCAACATATTTCTTGGCATTATCCCATGCTCCACCGGCATTGGCCATAAATATGGCAAGCGTAAATCCGGCTGTCAGGCCGCCCACCAGCAATCCCAACACTCCGGCAACCCCGAGGATAAGCCCAACAAGTATAGGGATAGCAATGGCCAGCAACGACGGGAATATCATCTCATGCTGGGCACTCAATGTTGAAATCTCTACGCAGCGCCCATAGTCGGGAGTACCTGTACCATCGAGAATTCCCTTAATCTCTCGGAACTGCCGACGCACCTCTTCTACCATCTTTCCGGCCGCACGTCCAACAGCTCCCATCGTCAGACCGCAGAACAAGAAGGCTGCCATACCTCCTATAAATGCTCCTACAAGCACCTTGGGATTCATGAGGTTTACCTGGAAATAGTTCATGAAATCGGGAATAGTCGCATTGGCCGCATCGATCGTGTCGCCTGCCATATTGGTCATCGTGTCGCCCACGCGATGCATGGCAATTTTAACCTCTTCTATATAAGACGCCAAAAGAGCCAAGGCAGTCAGGGCTGCCGAACCAATGGCAAAACCTTTTCCCGTGGCAGCCGTGGTATTACCTAAGGCATCGAGCGCGTCTGTACGCTGACGCACCTCCTCACCAAGCTCGCTCATCTCCGCATTTCCACCCGCATTGTCTGCAATAGGGCCGTATGCATCGGTGGCCAGCGTAATGCCCAGAGTGGAAAGCATACCCACAGCGGCAATACCAATACCATAGAGGCCGATTTGTATGCTATGCGCACTCATGCTCATATCAAACCCATTGGCACATAGATAGCTCAGCATGATAGCAACCGAAATGGTAAACACTGGCACAAAAGTAGAAATCATCCCCGTTCCTATTCCTTTAATAATAACGGTGGCAGACCCTGTCTCCGATGCCTTCGATATCTCCTTGGTGGGCTTGTAGCTTTGAGAAGTGTAATATTCGGTAGCCTGCCCGATAATCACTCCGGCGGCAAGGCCAGTGATAACCGAAAAGCTGACTCCTACCCAATTCTCTATTTGAAGTAAATAAAGAATCAGAAACGTAGAAACAGCGATAAGCACAGCTGCGGTGTTCGTACCTAAACCCAATGCTCGCAGAAGGTCTTTCATCGTAGCGTCTTCCTTGGTACGCACCATGTAAATACCCAACAAGCTGAGAAACACACCAACAGCGGCTATAAGCATCGGTGCGATGACCGCACGCATCTGCATATCGCCCGTCGAAGCAGCAAAAGCCGTAGCAC
>CAYVGR010000167.1:0-6019 GCA_964450065.1 uncultured Prevotella sp.
ATCTATATCACCTCTATACTTAGAATATTCAAATAGTTTTCAAATATACAAATAAATATAACCAAAACACACAAATACCGGCATTTTTTTACATCCGACATCCAATGGCCGAAACTCTGACCGCTGCCAAACACACAAACGCAATGCCATATCGTTACATCCGGAAACATGGGGTCCGCTATTTCGCAATTTGAGGTTAGCTCTAAAAAACAAGCTTATAGGCTCGAGAAAGCCTTTTCGGGTAAAAAGTGTTATCAAGCATGGGTATCGGCGAGGCAACATGACTGGATAAATGGGTGCTTAGAGCCAAACAAGAAATTTGAAACCGGCATAAAAACAACCTTACTAAATGTCAAATTTTGTTCACTATAAAACGGCCTTCCATTTTTTTCATTCCAGCTCTCGCCAAGCTTATTCTCACCATAAAAATTCGTGCGACAAACGAAAAAAAGGTACTCCGCATGTCAACAAAAATCTTACAGCCTGTCATTAAGGTTTAATGGCAGCGTGATGAACACTTAAACATGTTGCGATAAAAGTCTCCTCGCACACGGATTAAGCCTTCATCACACTGCCATTCCATATCCTTTCACAGGTCACCACGTCCCCCAAAAAGGCACACAAAAGTGCAAATATTTACAAAGCTCTGACTGTCAGCCAATTAACAAAATGTCTCAAATTTCGCGTATTTGCGCCCGACTATATTTATTTTTAGAATACGCGAAATATGAGAACCATTTTGTAAATATATTTGGGAATTATTGAGCATCCTCCAACTGTCTACTTCCACACTTTCCCCACCAAACAGCGACTGCCCAAAACTTGCATTCGGACAGGTGCCCGACAATGGCTACTAAGCAAAAAACACACGTCGGGGAATGAAATATAAAAATACACATTGTGCTTGCTTGTGAAAGTCAGCCTATTGACCAAGAACCTTTAAAAAAGGGAAAAAGAATGGCATGCTTCTTGCTTTTGAATAATAAAAGATTTATATTTGCAAACAACTCAAAGTTTAACTCAAACAAAAGAAACATGGAAGTAAACGAATTAGAACAGCTTATACGCGAAAAGGAAGGTGCGCTTTCTGCCGTCTTCCCCGCTCTTATGCGCAAAGTGTATATATGGATGACAATGGCATTGGTCATCACAGGAATTTGCGCCTACGGTGTGGCCACCAGCCCGAGCATCCTGCATATGCTTTATGCCAACAGCATGACCATCTGGGTGCTGTTTATCGCGGAGCTGGGCTTGGTATTCTATACCACGGCGCGCATCAACAAACTGTCGCTCTCCACAGCCACCACACTGTTTATCATTTTCTCGGCTCTTAACGGCGTGACGCTGTCGGGCATTTTCTTGGTGTATAGCCTGACATCTATTGCCAACGTGTTTTTCATCACCGCCGGCACTTTCGGAGCCATGGCCGCATATGGTTACTTCACCAAGACCGACCTCTCTAAGATTGGCAACATCCTCTTCATGGCTCTCATCGGGCTGATTATCGCCACGGTAGTCAATATTTTCATGAAGAGTGCTATGTTCAACTTGATTCTGAGTTACATCGGCGTGGCTATTTTTGTGGGGCTCACCGCTTGGGACAGTCAGAAAATCAAGAGAATGCTTGCCGTTCAGGTAGACATGAGCGAAAGTGCACAAAAGATTGCTTTGATGGGTGCCCTGAGTCTCTATCTCGACTTTATCAACCTGTTCCTGTATCTGCTGAGGATATTCGGAGGTAGAGATTAAAAACATCTCCCTCTCTCTTAGGAAGGGAAAGGTAATATTTCGACAAAACATAAAATGCCGTGCAAACCGTTAATGGGTCTGCACGGCATTTTATTTCTGACATTTTTGTTACCAGTAACTATTGCTGTCCGATTAAACTTGAAAGTTGCTGCCTTCTCCATGTCTTTTATTTTCAGCTGACAGCAATAAAAAGCAACACATGCTATTCCATTGTGTTTAGTGGAAAATCCTTCCTGTTAGCACCCCACGACTTATTGGGTTGCGCACCCATCGTGAAGCGCAGGGTTCCGCCTTGGCGAATCATGTCGTGGGTGATATAGGTCTTGGTGTATGGTTGCCCATTCCACGTGGCTCTTTGAATATACATGTTGTCGTCCGAAACACCGGGGGCCTCGATGATGAGACGTCCAATTCGGGCACGCTTGAACGACGGCGTACCGATAATATAATAAGGTGTGGCCGGACAAACGGGATAGAAGCCCAGTGCCGAAAAGATATACCATGCACTCATCTGCCCCGCGTCATCGTTGCCGGAGAGCCCGCCGGGCACGTCAAGATATTCGGTGTTGAGAATGCGGTTCACGATATGTTGCATCTTCCACGGCTGTCCGGCCCAAGCATACATGTAGGCCGTTTGGTGGCAGGGTTCGTTGCCATGCCAATAGAATCCACGCTCCGCCTCGCTTTCCCGCTGGGGAGAGGTGGTCAGCCCGAAGAGACTGTCTAATTTGGAAACAAAGGCAGACCGTCCCCCCATCGCCTCCATGAGTCCGTAAACGTCGTGGGGAACATAGAAGGAATAATGAATCACGGCGCCCTCTGTGATGAACGGCACGCGACCGGTGATGTCCCGGTTGTTGAGCCATCGGCCGTTCTGATACCGTCCGTCGACCCATCCCGTTTGCGGATTCAAGACGTTGCGCCAGTTTTGTGCGCGCTTCATCAGGGCATGATAGTCATTGGTTTTGCCCAAGCCCTTGGCTAATTGGGCCACGCAGAAGTCGTTGTAGGCATATTCGAGGGTGCGCGACACCTGCTCATGGGTGTGGAAAGCCTCCATCACCGAGTCTTCCATGGGAATGTAACCATATTTAAGATAACTCTTCAAGGCGCGCCGACCCATGCCGTTTTGATATTCCGCCAAAGTCTTGGGACTTTTAAAAGCATTCTTGCGCAACCCCTGATAAGCCACCGCAACATCAAAATTGCGATTGCCCTTCACATAGGCATCGGCTACAACCGATGTGGCATGGTCGCCGATCATGGCCGAGGTGTACGAGTTCCAGCAAGGGAAGATGGGCATCCAGCCGCCTTGCGTATACATCGTCGTCAGACTCTGCATCATCTGTCCGGTGCGGTCGGGGTCGATGATGTTGAGCAGCGGGAGTTGGGCGCGGTAGATGTCCCACATGGAAAAGTCGGAATACGTCTGCCGGTCAGCATCGCCTCGTGACGGAAACCAGCACACCTTGTCGGCCGCACTGGCGTGCTCACCCTTGGCAAACTGGGGAGCGTGGCCGTCGCGGTCGCTGATCACGCGGGGCAGAAACGAGGCGCGATAGAGTGCGCCGTCAAACTGGTTTACCTTGTTGTCATCGTCAGACTCCACCGCTACGGTTTGCAGTCGCCGCTGCCAAATGCTGTCTAAGGCCAGTCGGGTGGCCAGAAAATCCCACCCGGGAATTTCCTTCGCGTTGCCCATGGCGCCCATCAAATCGTTGAAACTACAGGCAGCCTTGGCCAAAACGGTTTCGCCGGCACGCACGTCAAAGGTGACAAAGGCCACCGAATCCCTCACGCCGAAGGCTTTGAACGGACGCTGGAATTGCACCACAAACCAACCGCTGAACCCTGCTCGCTCACCCCAACCCTGATAGATGCGGTGCACGGGGTTGTAGCCCCAGATGCGATTCCTGGCCGAATCCACCGTGACAAAGCCCTCTCCCTCATCGCTGTTGGGATTGACCACAACGTGCATCTCGCCCGCTTGTTCGGCTGTGAAGCGAAATAGGGCACTGCGGCTGCGCCCGGTCATTTCGGCATACAGGTGCTCCCGAGGCAGTTTCACGGCATAATAATACGGATGCGACACCTCATCGTCGTGCGAGAACGGGGTGGCTCGCCGGGTGGCTTTCAGGCGCAGGGAGTCCATCATCGGCATCAGGGTAAACGAACCATAGTCCTGCGTGCATCCGCCCACCAACCAATGGCTGCCACGAAAGCCCTGGAAGAGAGTGTCGCGATAATAATAGGGTGCAACGCATTTCTGCTCAGTGTCTTGCGTCTGGGGTGTCCAAAACGTGTGACCATGGGGCTCCAGCACGGCCGGAAGGGTTTGTCCATGCTCTTCCGAGCCCTTGCCATAACGCCCCACCGAAGGGGTAACCGCGTAGTCGGTGCCCACCATAGTGTTGATGGCACGCGTGCGATCCATCAACTTCTGCTTATCGAGATAATGCTGAGCATGCGCCTTCACGTCGTCCCACAGATACCAGTTGGTGTTTCTTCCGGTCCGCAGCACAGGCTGCAGTCCGCTTAGGGTCAGCGGTTTCTCGTTGAGGAAAAAGCCCACCACCCAGTTTGTTGCACTTTTGCAGAAGATCAACTGAAGGTTGGCAGCCATCGGCACGATTTCGTCGAGCTTCCCGTGGATGCCATCCGGGGCAGTGGGCAGGGTTGGAGTGGCTTTCAGGAGAGCGAGCAAGCGATAGAGCGCCGTGTCGTGACCAAAGCGCAGGTGAGCCGCCGGGCGACCTTGGGCCATGGCCTCATCGGCTTTGTCGACGAAGTCCAGCCAGAGATTCGCCGCACATTGCGCGGGGATGTCACGGCTTGCAGCGCCCCGACCGTTCTGGTGGAACATCTTGGCGCAGTTCCAGACATACAGGGCGTGCATCTCCTCATCGGTGAACGCGTCGAAGAGGTTGATGTCCAGCCCCTCGATATCCTGCATATCCGAGGCGATGGTAAACAGTTCGGACATGAGTCGTTGTGCATCTTCCAACCGCGAAGGGTTCTTAAAAAGGTTGGCCGCAAAGCGATGAGTTGAAATGCCCAAGGGAATATTAGTTTCGCACTGCAACAGTTTCAGGTCGGGAGAATCGTAACTCAGGTAGCGCATCTCGGCAGAATCGGCCACGGTCGCGACGTGCAGGGAGGGCTGTTGCGCCTTGAGTTCGTCGGCAAAAGCCTCCATACTCTTCACACATCGGTCCACAATGCTCGAATGTGCCTCCACGCTCGCATCCCCGCGGAATATCATCGGAAAGTTGTGAAGCATGCGCCGCGCGATGCCGCAATGTTGTTTGCCCCCCAAGGAGGTCAGCTTTCCGCCGTTGCCGCGGGCATTCTCCCACACCTTTTGCAACCGAACGCGCACACTTCTACCCCTTGGGGTTAGGTTCGACTTGTCCGAAAACTGCTGCAACACCCACTCGTAGCGGCTGTCGTGGGGCAGCCATCGCGAGCCGTGTCGGCCATAATGACTGATGTAGAGCGGTGTGTAACCCTCGGGGATGTCTGCAAAAGCATTCGTCTGAGGTTCAGGATAGGCATAGTAGACGCCCCCCATCTGCTCGGGAGTTTTCTGTGCGAACGCGACGAGGGCGAAGAGAAGGGTAAGGATGAGGGCTGACGTCTTTTTCATTTGATGGGTTGTTAAAGGCATGTTGTTATTTTATCCAATCCGCCGGAACATTGTCGACATTCACCGTGATGTACCAGTCGATACCTAAGGGATTGTTTTTCATTTTCATCACCAAGGGCAAGTGGGCATTCCGGGCTATCCACATTTCGGTGTTGTCCACATCGGCCTTGACGCGGACATGGTGGTCGGTACGTTCCTGTTCGCGCCATGTGATTCCATTATAGACAAAGGATTGATGAGTTAAAAGCTGGTGCAGCGCATCGCTGGAAATAAACAGGAACGTGCCGTCGCATAGATACTGCGCGCCGGGTTTTTGCGGACTGTCCCAAGAAAAGCTCGTGGCATGCTCGGCAACATGAGTGGGAATGGTGTAGATACAGCCGTTGCAGTTGACTATCCAAGCGGTATCCTCCTCCCAAAACAAAGCCTCCCACGTTCTGTATTGCCTGTTCAATGTATAGTGGACTTCATAAACCGGACGGTCAGTGGGTCGGGGAGGCAGCAGCAATTCCTCTTTCTTTTGGGATTTTTCTTTGCTCGTCACACCCGCCTGCAAACGCACCGGCGGAATCTCCAACCATTTATTCTGTCCTGCCACGGGATATTTCCCAAGCATGGCCCATA
>CAYVGR010000168.1:0-2025 GCA_964450065.1 uncultured Prevotella sp.
TGGCCAGAATGTTCAAGGGGTCCACGTGCAGTCCTTCACGCAGCACAGGCGTCCAGTTCACCACCACTCCGCTCACACGGTTGTTCTTGTAAACCACATCCTCCACCGAGTAACAGTTGAACACCGTTGCTCCGGCGTGCACGGCATGATAGAGCAGTCCGGCCGTACTTTCCACCGTGTCTATGGTGTAAAGACTATCTTCGTATGGCTTGAAATTAATGCCAAACTCACGAACAATGGGTATGGCCTCCTCTTGAATCACTGCTTGGTTGAACATCATCGCGCCACCCCACATACCGCCTCCGGGCGACAGTTTGCGGTCGAACAGGGCCACACGCAGTCCGGCTTTGGCCAGATAATAGGCAGCTACGATACCCGACGGTCCGCCGCCCACAATGGCCACGTCGAGGTTTAAATTCTTCTCCAGCTTTTCATAATAGGTGCTAATAATACCTTTGGAAACTTGTGTTTCAATCATTGTAATGTAATATAAATTGATTATAAAGTGGCGTTCTACGAATGAACACCTCTAAGAACTACTTGTCGAAATTCTCACATTCATCTAATGTGTGTGAAATGCGCGCGGCGCAGAAGTTCGGGCCGCACATGGAGCAGTACTGTCCCTCTCTCGGGTTGCCGTCTATATAATATTGTCGGGCAAGCTCGGGGTCGAGTGAGAGATTGAACTGGTCGGTCCACCGGAACTCATAACGTGCCTTGGACAATGCGTCGTCGCGCACAAAAGCTCCGGGATGTCCTTTGGCCAGGTCGGCAGCATGGGCCGCAATCTTATAGGCTATCACACCCGTGCGCACGTCTTCCCGATTGGGCAAGGCAAGATGCTCCTTCGGGGTGACATAGCAAAGCATCGCCGTTCCATACCAACCGATGGCTGCAGCACCGATGGCACTCGTGATGTGGTCGTACCCGGGTGCAATGTCAGTCACGATTGGTCCGAGCGTATAGAACGGGGCACCGTGACACCGCTCTATCTGGCGGTCCATATTCTCGCGAATCTTGTGCATCGGCACATGGCCGGGGCCTTCAACAAATACTTGTACGTTGCGTTTCCACGCACGTTCCACGAGTTGCCCTAAGGTGTCGAGTTCGGCAAACTGAGCCGCATCGTTGGCATCGCGCGTGCATCCGGGACGCAAGCCGTCGCCCAAAGATATGGCTATGTCGTATTGCTGACAAATGTCACAAATATCGTCAAAGTGAGTGTAAAGAAAACTTTCCTGTCGATTGACGGTGCACCACTTGGCAATAATGCTGCCGCCACGGCTCACCATTCCCGTGAGACGACTTTGGGACAAGGGCACATTCTCCAGTCGAATGCCGCAATGGATGGTGAAATAGTCAACCCCTTGCTCTGCTTGCTCAATCAAAGTGTCGCGAAAAAGTTCCCAAGAGAGCTTTTCTATCTTGCCTCCCGCCTTCTCAAAAGCCTGATACATCGGTACCGTTCCCACCGGCACCGGGCTGTTGCGCAAAATCCATTCACGCGTCTTGGTGATGTCTTTTCCGGTGGAAAGGTCCATGATGGTGTCACCACCCCATTTGCAACTCCACACCGCCTTTTCTACTTCCTCGGTGATGCCCGACGACACGGCCGAATTACCGAGGTTGGTATTGATTTTCACCAGGAAGTCGGTACCGATAATCATCGGCTCGGACTCGGGATGGTTGATGTTGGCCGGAATCACGGCATGACCCGCAGCCACCTGCTGTCGCACAAACTCAGGGGTGATATGGCTCTCTATTCCCAGTTTTTCACAGTTCATGTTCTCACGGATAGCCACATATTCCATTTCCTCAGTTATCACGCCCTTGCGTGCCCAATAGAGCTGGGTGCCGGAGCCACGACGTTCTATCCAAGGCTTGCGCAGCTTGGGCAATCCCCGGCGGAGATCTATCTCCACATTCGGGTCGCTGTAGGGGCCCGACGTGTCGTAAACCACGACAGAGGCATTGGGTGTGGAGTGGCGCCTGCCATTTTCCACCGTTACGGTAGGGGTCAGCTTA
>CAYVGR010000168.1:2035-5990 GCA_964450065.1 uncultured Prevotella sp.
GTCTGATGCGACGCATACCTACGCGCAGGTCGGGATATAAGGTGCCCGACAAATAGATTTTCTCCGATTTCGGATAACTGATTCTGATATTATTGTCCATAGTTGATAAGGTTTTGCATAGCTAAGGTTGGATTGGGAGCATTGAGCACACTACCACTGACAGCAATACCCTCCACGCCCACCTCGACGAGGCGGGGAAGGTCTTTCTCGGTTATGCCGCCTATGGCCACAAGGGGCAAGCGAATGCCCTCGGCACGCATACGACTGATAAGTCGACGGTAGCCGTCGAATCCTAAAAGAGGTGCAAGGTTTTGCTTGGTTGTGGTGAAACGCAGCGGTCCGCAGCCAATATAGTCGGCTCCCCACGCGGCCAACCGCCTGATGTCTTCGATGGTATTGGCCGTTCCGCCGATAATCCGGTTATGCCCAAGGAGCCGCCGAGCCACGTCTACGGGCATATCCAGCCGCCCCAAATGAACGCCGTCGGCACGGGTGGACTCCACCAAGTGCACGCGATCGTCGAGAATCAAGGTCGCTCCATATTCATCACAGAGCCGACGGGCCTTCACGGCTACTTCGATCACGTCCTCATCGGTAGCGTCTTTCATGCGCAGCTGCACCCATCGGCAGCCGCCGGCCAATGCCAGTCGGATGCCCTCCAAATCGTCGAAGCGTGCGTTGCGATGACTGATAAATTGTACATTCATAGGTGTTTTTTTAGGATTGTCGCCTTGTCTTAGAACGACAACAAGTACAGAGAACTGTGACAAGGAACGCAAAAGAGATACAAATGGGCACAATCGGCAAACGCCAAGAAAAAAGAACCTCTCTTAAACGACAATCATTTAAGAGAGGCTCTTCCACGATAAACGCGAAGTTTCGCAATTCCTACGGCAGCATTACCTGCATCAGGTCATACGGGTCTAATCTCAGCCTGCTTCCATCAGCACAGCACCCCTCTTTCGGATCCTTTCCGAAGTTCATCGATAGCAAAGTTAGCCTTTTTTGTTTAAAGAGAAAAATAATCTTCAATAAAATTGTATCTTTGTCATCATATATTAATATCAACGTGGCTCCATGAACCGGTCTCAACCGATTGGAGCCTTTTTGTTGGGAGCAATGCGTAAACAGATATTGACTATGAAAATCATCGTTATCACCCCTCCGGATTTCATTGTAGGTGAAGCGGCTGTCATAGAACAGTTGCTTAGACATGGCGTGTGGGCTGTACACCTGCGCAAACCACAGTCGGACAGCCGTGATATGGCACGGCTCATTGAGGAGATTCCGGAAATATGCAGACCGAAAATCGTGCTTCACGACCATTTCGACCTGTGCACACCTTACGGCCTGAAAGGCGTACACCTGAACCGACGGAATCCTATCGCTCCGGAGGGACATCGTGGTTCGTGTTCAAAATCAACCCATTCTTTAGACGAATTAAAGGCAGCCAAACCATTAATGGACTATGTCTTTCTCAGCCCGATATTCGACAGCATCTCCAAGCAAGGTTATCATTCCACCTTTTCGGAACAACAATTAAGACAAGCCCACGAAGAAGGTGTTATCGATGGTCGCGTCATCGCTTTGGGAGGGGTATCGACGGAGAAACTTCAACAAGTGGCTGACTACGGTTTTGGCGGTGCCGCCATGTTGGGCGACGTTTGGAAACATGCCCAAGAAAGGAACTTTGAGAACTATATGCAACAGCTGGATCAATGGGCGGATAGCAAAGGGGGGATGAAGGGCAATTCTTCCGATGCAACAAGTCTGTAAAAAACCATACATATAGGACCTTTCTACAATTCTTTTTATTATCTTTGCAATAACAACATCCAAAGAAGATTGCAATGAACGTAGAACAGCAAAAAGAAATGATAGAGCGACAGGACGGCCTGTCCAACACGCTGGGCATGGAATTTTTGTCTACTCCCGAACCGGACACTTGTATGGCTCGTATGAAGGTGGACAAACTCAACCAGCAGCCGTTTGGTTTTCTCTCGGGTGGCGCAACACTGGCTTTGGCTGAAAATCTGGCCGGTGTGGGGTCAATGTCACTATGCCCTGACAAGATCAGCGTGGGCATCAATGTGAGCGGCAACCATATCAGCACCGTGATGGAAGGCGACACCGTGACCGCATACGGCAAGCTGCAACATCGAGGACGAACGCTGCACGTATGGCAGGTGGATGTGAAAAACTCGCACGGCAAGCTGGTGTCCACCGTTCAGGTAACCAACTACGTGATGAGTCCGAAAAAAGACGGACAACCCACTCAGCCCTACGAAGACGAATAGAAAATTATTCTGTGGATAGAAAACTGAACAACTTCGCATATTACAGACTGCCCGGGCAGAGCCATTATACGTTTATGGCACAGTCGAAGGGTGAGCCGTCGGCATATGGTTCGGTAGCCGAATTGGATGGACAAGAGGGCTTTGTAATGGCTCCCTTTATGGTTTCAAGACAACATCCCGTCTTGGTAATGCATCCTGACGTGGTAGAAAACCATGAGATTCAGTTCCAGCAAAATCATGCAAGCACCAAAACAACTGCACCAGAACGGCCGACAGAAAAAGCCACCTACGCCTCCGCCTTTGCCAAGTTCCATGAAGAGACACGGGCAGGGGAGTTTGGCAAGATTGTGCTTTCACGGTGCTCAAAAGCTGACTTGCCCGATGACATCACTCCCCAAGACCTTTTCCTAAAAGCCTGCAATATCTATCCCCACCAATTTATAGCCCTTGTGTGCCTGCAACAAGCCGGCACTTGGCTCATGGCCACCCCCGAGGTTCTACTCGACGGCAACCCGGAAGAATGGCACACCATGGCTTTGGCCGGCACCACGAAGCGAGAAGAGGGCATATCAGATGTCAGCAAAACAGTGTGGACGAAGAAGAACAAGGAAGAACAACAGTATGTAAGCACATATATAAAAGATGTGCTAAGCAAACACACTGATCACATTTCGGAGCAAGGATCCTACACCGTGGCTGCAGCTCATCTGTTGCATCTGAGAACGGATTTTACTTTCAAACTGAACAACACCGCCAACATCGGCGCACTGATAGAAGCTCTGTATCCCACCCCGGCAGTATGCGGCATTCCCAAAGAGAAAGCTCGTGCTTTTATTTCTGCCAGCGAACAGATAGACCGGAAATATTACAGCGGCTTTTGCGGTCCCCTCTCGCTGCATGGGGAAACCCATTTATATGTAGCCCTGAGATGCATGGAGATCGTTGGCAAAACCGCAAACCTCTATGCAGGAGGAGGTATTCTTCATGACAGCAACATGGAGACCGAGTGGAAAGAAACGCAAACAAAAATGCTGACCATGCACCGTCTGCTAAACAGCTAATATCAAAAGCAATGTATTCGAACAAAGACAACGTCAATATACTTACCGCCTTGTTAGTGAAATGGGGTGTTCAATATGCAGTAGTATGCCCCGGAAGCCGCAACGCGCCTATCGTACACAACCTCAACGAATGCCCGGAGATCGAATGTTTTCCTGTGACCGACGAACGCTCGGCAGGTTTTTTCGCCATAGGTCTGAGCCAGATAGACGACGAACCTGTCGCCGTTTGCGTTACCTCGGGGTCGGCATTGCTCAATGTGGCACCCGCTGCGGCCGAGGCTCTGTATCAGCATCGCAAACTCATCATCATTTCGGCAGACCGACCTGCCTGTATGATCGACCAACTGCAAGGCCAAACCTTGCATCAGCCCAACGCCTTGCGCAACTTCGTCCGAAAAGCCGTGAACCTGCCCGAACCCCACGACGACACCGAGCGCTGGTACTGCAACCGGCTCGTGAACGAAGCCCTTATCGCCATGGAACGCGGTGAGGGGGGACCCGTTCACATCAATGTGCCCATCTCTGAGCCTCTGTTTGATTTCTCTGTCGAAGCGCTTCCCGATGAACGTAAAATTCAACTGCATCAGGACCTCCCCG
>CAYVGR010000169.1:0-5982 GCA_964450065.1 uncultured Prevotella sp.
GCGTATCCTTGAACAAGGATCAAACGGTGGCAGAAAGAACTATCACTTCTGATTATGCTACCTTATATGCAGAGTCAATCAGAAACCTGAAGTTGGCTCACCGCGCTGGCGACGACGTTCCTTTCTTAGGCGTTGAGAGTCCTAATAAATCTGTACTGGGCGGTCCTGATAAAGACCACAAGCACCACCAGTTGTTGATGCAGCATGTGTTTGAAGCAGCTACCAGCGGTAAGTACATGCCTCAGGATTCTGTTAACTACAATGAGACGCTTGACCTGCGCAAACTCGTAGAGGTACATTACACCAATGCTAAGGGTGTCAACAGACTGATGACGGCCGAGGAGCTGGAAGCTAATGGAATGAAGTATAAGTTCGAAATCACAGCACTTTACTTAGGTTCTAACAAGACTTCTGAGTCTGCTCACGCAGCCATCAATCCAAAGGATGGTTACACGTTCCGCCCACAGATGCCTGAGTATGACAAAGATCATGTAGGAAAGCAACAGGCTTACGGAGCTGAGCAAGCTCGTCCTACCATTGGCCGTACACCTTTAGTACGCGTAACCTTGCTCGACAAGAAGGGCAACGAGCTTGATTATGGTTACATCCGTATCAAGATTACTGAGAAGAAAGATCCTGCTACAATTATTCCTGACAAGCATATTGATTATCAAGGTCCTGACTACAACTACTCTTACAATGGAGAGTGCGTAGATCCAGCTACAGAATGGAAGTACGAAACCAAGTGGATTCAGACAGAATATGACCTGTATCACATGTTGGGCATCACTCGTGAAGAGTTTGAAGCCAACTATGGTGTTTCTCCTGTAGAGGATGCACAGAATGGTGGCTTGCAGCAGTATAAGATGAGGGCTAATGGCAAGACATTTGAGAAGATGGCTGAGCCTATCGGACAAGCTTATACAAGAAACGAAACCTCTCCAGAAGATGGTACGCTGACCAGTATTCTAGGTTGGAAGTTAACAGCTGCTCAAGCAAAGAAATTCTTCGTTACAGATAAGAAGGCTAATGTTGAAATTGCTGTGAAGTACGAGTCTAAGGACAAGTCTAAGCTTCCTGACGTATTCGTTGTCTTCAAGACAGGTAAGCGCGTAGGTACTGACTCTACTCCAGCCGGCGAGGTGTTGTGGGCTAATAATATCATTTCTAACTACTGGTATAAAGCCAATACATCTAAGGCTGGTACAGACGAGATTCATACCAACACGCTGACACCTGAGGATAATCCTGGCGGTACTGCCGACAAGATGGAGAACACCTTCGGTGATGTATTCAAGGGCAATAAGATTGCTGCTGCTGCTTTGATCAAGGTTACTCAAGACCTTACTGAGAATAAGGAGTATGCAGCTGGTAAGCTGACACTCAATGTTGTATTCGACGCTTCTAACGATGGCAAGGAATACAAGGGTATCGACGGCAAGACTTATGTCATGTCAGTTGCTGATAACGGTAAGACCTTGAATGCTCAGATTAAGGGTAATCAGGCTAAGGAAGCTGTTGCTAAACTTACTAGTCCAGAGGATCCAAGTGAGACCAAGATTGCTTACCAGCATGGTGAGTATGCTCATGCTTTGCTGAACTACAAGGATCACAACTCATTGGCTGACGACGTAGTAAAGGCTATCATCGGCATCAAGGCACAGAATGAATGTGCTAAGGAATTGCCTCTGACGAACAATACGTTCGACGTTCGCTTCCTCCGTCCAATCAATGCTGAGAATGCGAATAAGACTATTGAAGATGCAAGTTATGTAGCCATGCAGAAGATCAAGGCAACAGACCTCTTGAAATTCACAGACTGGCGTGATGCTTGGAACAGCAACCAGTCTGCTGGTATTGGAGGTGTTTATGAGAAGTACTATGGAGTTGAAGGCGTGACCATCGAGGGTATTAAGGATGGTGAGTCTATTAGTCTCAATCCTAATGTGATGACCAACTTGGGTCAAAGCGATCCTAAGACGTTCGTTGCTCTGGGTGATGTTACTAAGAACATTGACTTCGTTTATACTTCAGCAGACGGTGGTACATTGACCTATAAGAACTTGAGCACCACTGTTCAGGAATTCCAGATCAAGATTCCTGTAACCGTGAAGTACATCTGGGGTTATATCACTGAGAACGTAACTGTTACAGTGAAGAAGACTGCTAGTAACGCTAAAAAGTTCTAATCCTAGATTAGATAATCATACTAGAAGGGGAGGGGTAATTTACTCCTTCCCTTTTTTATCTTAATATGATTTTATGAAATTAAAGGTATTTACAATATGCATGCTTTGCATGACAGTGACATTCGTAGGATGTAAATCTGATAAGAAGAAAGATCCACTACGTTCTGAGTATCTTAGACCTGCATCTATAGATTATTCTGGTAAAGATTCATCTGAGATAAAGGCATTAGTAGATAACTATGTAGAAAACTTTAAAAACAAGAACTTTCAGGCAACCGCCAGTATGTTATATACGATGCGTAACGATAGCATCCTTCCTTTATCCGAGCAAGACAAACAAAAATATATCGATGCCTATTCACAGATGCCCGTCTACGATTGTGCAGTGAAAGGTATTATTTTACGAAGCGATAAGAACAACGAAGTACAGGTTTCAGTACAGATTAGTCCTAACGGCAGTATTGATGAGGAGAAAGGTGTTACCACTTTTTGCTTGAACCCAGTATTAAAGGATGGGAAGTGGTATCTTACGTTGTTGGATGAATACGCTGATGGCGTAGAAAGCGTTTATGATAAGCATTAAAAAAAACTGTGTCCTCTTTGTGTGGATGTCGCTCATGATTAGCTGCGCCACCCTATCTTGTGCGGAAGAAGTACCACAGCTCAAACTGGACACGTTGCAATATAATTTGGGCAATCTGGATCCTGATCACCGCGTGCAGACCATCTTTGCCAATTTTACCAATCAAGGTGGCGGCGAATTGGTCATCACTGATGTAAAGACCGATTGCGACTGCACCACGGTGCAATACCCCAAGGGTGCGTATACACATCACTTGGGTGATAAAATAAAAATTAGAGTAGATCTAACTCCCTTCTTTCCTGGGCCGATTTTGAAGAAAGTGGGCATCTATGTCAATGAACAACCCAAACCCGTTGTCATTACCATCAAAGGAAATTTAATAGGACGGAGTAATTGACAAATGATATAATAATGAGACGATCAAGAATTTTAGTCATGATGTCGCTGTTGCTGTGTATGTTCTATACAGTTTCCATGGCAAGCAACGAAGGTGATGTATTGATGGTTCAGATGAAGTCGGGCGATTTGTATAAGTTTCACCTCTCCGAGCGTCCAGTCGTTACTTTCTATCCAAATGGAATCAAGATTGTTTCGTCTGACTTTAGCGCTGAGTACAAAGACGTACAGGAAATATATTTTGAGGAATACACAACCGACGTATCCTTACCGATCGATAATCAAACAAACACGGTATCTTTTACCTATCTTGATGGGCAGACGATACAAATAGACGGACTCAGAGAACAGGCGAGCATTCGCGTGTATGCTTTGAACGGCAAGAGTATGCCACTTCATGTGGATAGACAATCCAATTGTGTTAAAGTGAGTTTAGCAGCTTATCCCAAGGGCATCTACATTATCCGTTGCAACAAAAATTCATTCAAAGTAACCAAACGATGAAACAAAGAATACTGACTTTATTATTGCTTTTTGCCGCAGTCCTTCAGGCTCAGGCGCAGCAGAAAGTTTATGTACACACTCTTGACAAGACCTTTGAATGGTTTACCTGGGAGGTGGACAGCATCACATTTAGAGAGACTGATCCTCTTGTCCTACCAGCAACCGCGCAGCCTGTAGACTTGGGACTTTCCGTGCAATGGGCCGACTTCAACCTGGGTGCTACCACCGACACCGAGCCCGGTCTTTTGGTAGGATGGGGTGACGTGACAGGTACAAACAGGTCGGTCAATCTGAAATATTTCCCCGTTGAGCATCCGCTTGGCAATATCATCGTGAGCAAATATGACATTGCCAAGCAGAAGTGGGGCGACCTATGGCGATTGCCTTCAACTGACGAAATACAAGAGTTGATTGACCATTGTACATGGACGTGGACCACCAAGAATGACGTATCTGGTTATCAAGTTACCAGCCAGAAGCCAGGAAATACCAACTCCATCTTCATACCTGTCACGGGATCACGTACAGGAGCCATTATGGCTGAGGAGAACATTGCTGGTTATTATTGGTCGGGAATACTGGATGCAGATAAGACAAATGGTGTTGCGTTGAAATTTACAGATGCCGACAAGCTGCAAACAGCCTTGAAACGTTTCGTGGGCTGTAGCATACGACCAGTTTACGGCAAGTATGTACAAGCAGTATATGCAGTTACATCACCTGCCACTCAGGTTACTGACAACACGGCCAATGTCAACGTCTCGCTTTCTGGCGGGCTCGATCAGGTGACAGAATATGGCGTGTGCTATGCCAAGAATCCTGTTGACCTAGACCCGATAAAAGGTCCTAAAGTTTCTGAAACAACACTTCCGAAAAGCAACACCAAGACTTTTGTGCTTACCGATTTGACTCAGCGTACCACCTACTACTATCAGGCTTATGCCTTGGTGGGCAACGACTATGTTTATGGTGAGAAGATGCAATTTACTACACAGCCCAAATTCCCAGAGCCTGAGATTGTAGACTTGGGATTGTCGGTAAAATGGGCGAAGTGGAACATAGGAGCTAAGTCTGAGTCCGATTATGGTGGTTACTTTGGCTGGGGCGATCCAACGGGCGAATTGTTCTCAAATGATGTCACCGAATATGCCAAGGGATTGACCACTAAAGACATTGGTGGAACCAAGTATGACATTGCGCGAGCACAGTGGGGTGGCAAATGGCGACTGCCTACTGCCAAGGAGCTGAAGGAACTGGAGAAGTGTACTTGGGCTTACACTCAAGATTACAACGGAAAAGGCATCGCAGGCTGGATTGTTTCCAACAATGGTAAACAATTATTCTTCCCACGTGCAGGCTGGAGACGGTCTGATAATTCATCTCACGGCATCAATAAAGACGCCTATTATTGGTCGTCAGAGTTATCAGACAACAACCCAAACTCAGCCAAGTATGCTCAGCTGTTAGGAAAGAATTTTGTAGAAATAGAGTTGAGTTTGAAGACTATCCTTATTCCTGTCCGTGCCGTTTATGACGAACCGGGCGAAAACTATACACCTGATCCTGATACCGATCCGACACCTGATCCAACACCTGATCCTGACCCTAAACCCGAGCCACCATCATCTACGGCTGGAAAGGCAATTGATTTGGGGCTGTCTGTCATGTGGGCCGATCGCAATATAGGTGCCAGCAAGGCATCAGATGCTGGTCAGTATTTCGCCTGGGCCGAAATCAACGATAAGGCCGAGTATACCAAGCAAAGTTATACCTCCGGATACGATACTTCGACAGGAACGTTCACCGACTCCGTTTCCGTGAACCATATTGCTGGAAGTAAGTTTGATGCTGCCCGTGTGTTGTGGGGCGGAACATGGCGCTTGCCAACCGATGACGAGATAGATGAGTTGAGGAACAATTGCAAGTTGGAGTGGACTTTCCAGAATGGAATTCCCGGTTATCTAGTTACGAGTGAGAAAAATGCCAAGAACCAAATCTTCCTGCCTGCTGCTGGTTTTAACAACGGAACTTCAGTTGCTGGCGACGGATCTTTCGCAAAGTACTGGACAGACCGTCTCTACACCTACAAAGATGCCACCAAGGCCAAAGCCTATGCCCTGTCTTTAGCTAGTAGCAGTTTCTACTCCGACAAAATGGCTAGGGAATATGGTGCCTTGATCAGGCCTGTGATGAATTATTAATTTTATCTAACTACAATAATTATGAAGAGGTTTAAGAAAAGTTTCATGGCTGTAGCTCTGTTGTCTATGAGTGTAGCCACCGCATTTGCGCAAGCAACTTACACTGATG
>CAYVGR010000170.1:0-5943 GCA_964450065.1 uncultured Prevotella sp.
TTTTGTCAAGACGTTCCTGATCAGTAAGCTCTGTCTCGTTTTCAAGAGCCGATAGTTGTCCCGCAATATCTGGGAGCACAAAGAGGTCTTTGTCCTTTACCTGCTTGGCCAGCCAGTCGGTACCCTTGTCTGTAAGATCTGCGCTATTGAGTTTCTCGTCTACAACAAAGTAAAGGGGCTCGATAGCCTTGGGCATCAATCTGTTGTTGTTCTCCATATAGATTTCCTCTGTCTTTTGCATCCCTGATTTGATGCCGTCTTCAGAGAGATATTTAATGAGGGCTTTGTTCTTGGGTAGAGCCTTGTAAGAGCGGAAAAGACTCAAGAAACCTTCATCGAGCGTCTCCTGATTCTTAGTCTCGCGACCCTCGTTAATCTTTTGCCGAGCCTCAGCAAGCAACTCTGTTGCCTGTTTGCGCTGTACTTCATACAGCCTTTCCACCAACGGCTGATACTCTTCATACATCTGGTCGTCACCCTTTGGAATCGGGCCGGAGATAATAAGTGGTGTTCGGGCATCGTCAATTAGCACAGAGTCGACCTCATCGACAATAGCGAAATTGTGGCGACGCTGAACCAAATCCTTTGGGGAGTGTGCCATATTATCGCGCAAATAGTCAAAGCCAAACTCATTATTGGTACCAAAAGTAATATCTGCCTGGTAAGCCTTGCGACGCTCCTCAGAGTTGGGTTGATGCTTGTCGATACAGTCTACTGACAAACCATGAAACTCATATAGGGGTCCCATCCATTCGGAGTCGCGCTTGGCAAGATAGTCATTCACAGTTACCATGTGAACCCCATTGCCTGTAAGGGCATTGAGAAACACCGGAAATGTGGCTACAAGAGTTTTACCTTCACCAGTGGCCATTTCGGCTATTTTACCCTGATGAAGGGCAATACCACCGAAAATCTGCACATCATAGTGCACCATGTCCCACTTAATTTTATTACCTCCGGCCGTCCACTCGTTGTGGTAAATGGCCTTGTCGCCATCGATAGTAATAAAATCATTGGCAGGGTTCCCTGCCAGTTCACGGTCGAAATCGGTTGCCGTGACAACAAGATCATCGTTCTCCTTAAAACGACGGGCAGTATCCTTCACAATGCTATAGGCCACTGGAGTAACCTCGTTGAGCACTTTTTCAAGCTCTTCAAGCATTTCTGTGTCTTGCTTGTCTATTTCTGCAAAAATCGGCTCACGCTCATCGATAGGTGTTTCTTCGATTTGTGCTTTCAGCTCTTCAATCTTAGCAAGATATGGTTTGGCTGCATCTTGAACGTATTTTCGGATTTCCCGGCTTTTGGCCCGCAGTTCATCGTGACTCAGTTTTTCAATGTCGGGATAAGCCTCTTTCACCTTTTCAACTAAAGGCTGAATCAGTTTCATATCTCTGCTGGACTTGTTGCCGAACAATGATGTAAGTATTTTATTGAAATTCATATATGTTATTTATTTGTTTCTACTTTACTAAGTATGCAAAATTACGAAAAAGATTCCGTAATATTAATCTAAAATAGATTTAATTGGCTTATAATCATTAACTAAGCCAATAATTTTGTGAAATTAAGGCGGACATGTCCTTATTCTAAAACCCAACTACTGCTGTTAGAATAACGGACTGGCATTACAGGCATTTGGTGCCCGAATGCGAATAGATTTAGCTATGGTCGGAGCAATGCAGTCGACCGAGACCTTCGTGGGAACATGCTGAGGCCTGATGCCTGCTCCCATGAATATAATAGGGAATGGCACAAAGCTCGCACGACTGGTATAAGTTTGTTGTGTATCTTCATTGAAAAGCTTCCATCCCGGAGTTACCTCAATAATAATATCGCCACTGATAATAGGATTAAAGCCGTTCCGAATCTTCAATATATCATCGTTGCCATCTAAAAGTCTGTCGCTCGTATATACATCGGCAACGCCGGCACTCTGTATAAGAAACTCTCGGCTGCGACTCAATACCTCGGATATGGCAACCCGTTTTTGTTCAACCAATTTATGATTGAGATACATCTGGTTGCCGTAAATTTGCTCCACATACCGCCCCTGCCCATAAATAGCACCAAGGTACATATTGAGCAGGCTGGCCGTCCGATTGATATAGAATGTGCCTGTCGGTATTCTATACTTGCTTAAATCTATGGTACTTTCTTCGGTATAACCCGTTGAGGTGACCACAAACAGCACCTTGTCCAGACTTACCTGCTTTTCTATTCCACTGATAAGCCTTTCCAAACTATTATCAAGCTGCATGTACACACTTTCCATTTCGGTCTGCCAATGTGTCACGGGCGTACCGTTGCTCTTGGTTGCAGAAAGAGTGACATAAAGCATGTCAGAGATATCATCCTTACCCATGGCAGCTGCTGATATCGCTTGCAGTGATGCATCTACCACGGCATCGTTGGAGTTTCCGTTGGTACCAGGGGCAGGACGCAGCCGGTTATGAGCTTTAAGCCAATCGGGGAATGTCGAATAATACGACGATCCTTTCCATTCTTTGTTTTTTTCCAGCCAAAAAGCTCCGTCAGCGGCATGGCCAGCAGCTAATATCGCACATTCCCGATTAGCGGCAAACGAATAAATTACCGCTGTCCCATTGGTACTTATCTTCAACTCATCGCCAACTGTCGAGGTCTTGAGTCGTTGGGGAGAGCCCGCATTCTTGTCGTTATCTACACAAAAGACGGGCTGCAGCGTTTCACGGTCGAGCCACCAGTTGGATATTATACCATTATAATATGGAGTAGTCCCTGTAGATAGAGTGGCCGTAGCAGAAGCCCGATCGACCGGAGAAAAGGGATAGCCGGCTCCGTCATACACCAAGCCATCACGCATAATACGACGAAAACCACCAGAAGAATAAAGCGGAGTAAAAGCATCTATATAGTCTGTACGGAGTTGGTCAATTGTAATGTTAACAACAAGTCGTGGTGCAAGCTGAAATGCCTGCATCTCTGCCGATGTAATTGCCGCTAATATAAAGGCCAAATATCTCATCTGTTTGCTATCAACTGTTTATATATAAATCTGTTGCTTAGAACTCTTATGAGCAAAACTGATGCCAGTATGGTCATCCCCTCTGCATAATGCTGGAAAAAGCCTCCAATGAAAAACAAGACAATGCAAATGCCCAGTACATTCCAATACCAATGATATCCACCCTTTAGCTCCCGGTTGGCAACAGAATATACAAAAATAATAGATAATGGATTAAGCAATAAAATCTGAAAATTTAGACTCACGGCAGGATGTTGTGAGAATATCATAACAAAAAGAACAAGCCCAGCCAATCCGTCAAGTGTAAGCAAAACAACATCGAGAAACCAACATGTCTTCTTGCGTATAAACTCGTATGCCGTGACAAGTAAAACAAAAATTGCTACAACAAAGAATAATATATATGGAGGAATATTATCCCACAAGCTGTCCTGCAACCTAACGTTAGCGGGATTAGCATGTAAAACCACTGTCGTCGAATCTATTAACGCATACTTATGGCCATTGGGCAAGACCACCCTTGCATAGCTGAAATCTGTCTGTAAGGCATTGGGCAAGAATTGTTGTTGCTCAAAGTCTGGCTCACGATCAGCTGCAATACCAAGCAGTAAATCGTTTCCAAGACGCGCCCACCGGTGTTTTTCGTTCCACTGATGAATCAACTCCCGATATGAACTCCTGGCATTCGTGTCGACAGCATACTCTACCCTCCCACCGAGGTGGTCAACAAGCATATCCCTTGCTCTTGTTGTGCAGTTGTCGTAGAAGTAATTATACCTATACACACGGTTCTCCGGTCTATAGTTCTCCGCCATTGCCTGCAAAATAGAAGCCTTTTCCTCCGGCAGAAGATGTAGTCGCTGCTGCACAACACTCCGTCCCTGCCTGGCATATTCCATTAAAAAAAGCGAATAAGGGACAACACCCATTTCATAATCGGTAAGTCCGAAAACAAAACGTAAAGTAAAATTATCCTGATTAAAATTGAAGACTCCGTAGTTTACCACAAAATCTTCCTGGCTTCTCATGTCCTGAACCCTGATAGCCGTATGTCCATACAGACTCCACACCTCTGTTCCCGGAGAGCACGTAAGCAAGCTGACCTCTACACTGTCCCATTCCTGTTGCTCAAAAGCAACGCTATCGGCATGAACAACCCCTGTTAAGAAAACGAAAACAACGAGGCATAGAGTTCTTAAAAGACAATTGAAACGTTTCACGATGCAAAAATACCTTATTATTTCCACTTATCGTGCTTTTGTCTCGTTTTTTTTCAATACTTTTGCAGTTGACTTTGTAAAAGCGAGTCGGACACGAAATTTAAACGAAATATTCTCAAAATGAATAGATATATAGTGGGTGCCCTTTTGCTGGCAATATTAGCGCAGGAAGCCATTGCCCAAAGTGGCACCAATTCACCATACAGCCAGTTTGGATTGGGGATTTTGTCTGAACAGGGTTCTGGTTTTAATCGTGGAATGAACGGACTTTCGTTAGGATTTCACGAAGGAAACCAGATAAATTATCAGAACCCGGCTTCTTATTCAGAAATAGACAGCCTTTCTTTTATCTTCGATGCTGGTATTTCCGGTCAATATTCCAATTTTAAGGAAGGAGCGAACAAGCTTAATGCGCAGAACGCCAACTTTGAATATTTAGTTGCCGGATTTCGTGCTTTCAAACATTTTGGCATAAGTTTCGGTTTGATTCCATACACTAACATTGGTTACTCCTACTCTACGAAACAGAAAGTTAACGACAACAACAATACTGTAGCTGTTAGTACCTACACCGGTGAGGGTGGCTTACATCAAATATATCTGGGTCTTGGTTGGGCGCCTTTTCGCGGTTTTGCATTAGGAATCAATGGAAGCTACCTATACGGAAGCTACACTCGGGCCATGCTACATACCTATAGCGATGTCTATGCAAACTCCCTGACCAAGCGTTATACCGCAGATGCACGCAATTACAAGCTCGACTTTGGTGTCCAATACACCGCTCGCCTATCTAAAACTAACAAGTTAACCTTGGGACTAACCTATGGTATGGGACATAAAATAGGAGGTTCTCCCAAATTGGAGTTAATCTCAACCAACGCGCAAACTAATGTCGCTGACACCACTACATACGAAAGCACTGACGGCAACAAGCTCGAATTGGAGATTCCCACCACCTTGGGTGCAGGTCTGATGTTTAACCACAACAATTCGTTTAAAATAGGTGCAGACTATAACCTGCAAAAATGGGCGGACGTAGAAAGCCCTACGTATAACACAACAGCCAACAATACGGTGTCCTATGCCATGCGAAAAGGAATATACAAAGACCGGCACAAATTTACGCTTGGCACCGAAATATGCCCGCGGCCAAACAGTCGGAGCTTTGCAGGGCGCACGCTTTACCGTGCAGGTGTTTCATATGCCACACCTTATTATTATATCAACGGGCAGGATGGCCCCAAAGAAATCAGTGCCAGCATTGGGTTTGGAATTCCCATTGTCAATGGATACAACAACCGCTCCATCCTGAATATCAGTGCCCAGTGGGTACAACAGTCTGCCAAAAACTTTATCACCGACAACACATTCCGCATCAACATAGGTCTCACCTTTAATGAACGTTGGTTTGCTAAGTGGAAAGTGCAATAGTTTGCCATATCGTTTGAAGTCTCTACATTATATAATAGGGATGTTGCTCGTCCTGATCTTGGCATCATGCGAAGAGCAGGTAGAGCATACTGCCGGTGCTATCCGGGAGCAGGACTCCGTAGCCGTCATGACAACCTTGGGTGTCAATACGCTTATTTCCGACTCCGGTGTCATCAAATACCGTATCGTTACTGAGCGCTGGGAAGTAAACCAGGCAAAGAAACCCTCGCGATGGATATTCGACAAAGGCCTCTTTCTCACTCAGTTTGATGAAAAATTTCATGT
>CAYVGR010000171.1:0-5937 GCA_964450065.1 uncultured Prevotella sp.
AAAATTGTGAATTGTGAATTACAACTCCTTTGTGAGTTGTGACAGGTGTATGCTGTTAGAACCCTTGACAAGGATACAGTAACCGGCGGGCTGTTCGGCGGCTATGGCTGCTTTTACTTCTTCCACATTCTTGAACTTGCGGAAACTGCATGAGGTTTTTGCAAATTCCTCACCGACGAGCCATACCGTATCGATGTCAGATGCCTTGAGCATGTCTGCTATCTTCTGATGTTCCTCCCCGCTCACGTCCCCCAGTTCGCGCATGTCTCCCAGGATAGCCATTTTGGGTTGTGCCATGCTGATGCGCTTAAAATTGTCTATCGCTGCAGCCATGCTCGTAGGGTTGGCGTTGTAGGCATCCTCGATGAGGCGGTTGTGGTCTGTTTCCACGAATTGCGAGCGGTTGTTGCTCGGCACATAACTTTCGAGGGCATGGCAAATTTGCTCTGCTGATACGCCGAAATGCAATCCCACGGTGATAGCGGCCAACACGTTGTCGAGATTGTAGATGCCGATAAGGTGGGTGGTGACTTTCCAAAGGGAGGTTGGGGAGGGGAGATTGGGGAGAGAGGAGCCCCAGCGCAGCTTGAGAAAGGGGTCGCATCCCACCGCTTCGCCCCACACTTGTGCCTGCCTGTCCTGCCCGTAGCTGATAATGTTGTCGAGCTTGCGCTGCCTTGCCATATCTAATAAATGCTCGTTGGCCGTATTGAGAAAAACCAATGCACGGTTAGCCTTGAGATAGTCGTAAAGCTCGCCTTTGGTCTGCATGACGCCCTCGAACGACCCGAATCCCTGCAGGTGGGCGCGCCCTACGTTGGTTATCAGTCCACATGTAGGTTCCACATAATCCACCAATTTTTTTATATCTCCCACGTGCGATGCCCCCATCTCCACCACGGCGATATCGTGCTCGTTGTTCAATCGGAGCAAAGTCTTAGGCACCCCCACGTCGTTGTTGAAGTTGCCTTCGGTGTGCATCACGTTGTATTTCTCTGCCAACACTGCCGAAAGCAATTCCTTTGTGGTTGTCTTGCCGTTCGTTCCGGTAATGCCAATCACCGGGATGTCGAATTGGCGGCGGTGCTCGCGCGCGAGTTCCTTGTAGGTAAGGAGACAGTCGTCCACCAAGATGATGCGGTCGTCGGTCGCGTCATCATATTCTTTCTCGTCGATAATGGCATAGCTGCAACCCTTGTCGAGAGCCGCACGGGCAAACTTGTTGCCGTCGAACGAAGCCCCTTTGAGGGCAATAAAGATGCTGCCCTCGGGGCAGTTGCGGCTGTCGGTTGTCACCTCCGGGTGCTGCAAATAGAGTTGGTAAAGTTCTTGAATATCCATGTTGGTTTCCAATGTCATGATGATAACATGATGCTCATTTGTTGTATGATGCAAAAATACTCCAAAAGTTCATGACCTGCAAGAAATGTGAAAGAAAAAACCGCTCCGCCCGGCCTTGGAGGTCAGGGGAGAGGGCTTAGGTAGACGGGCGAACTCTTTGGTCCGTCTTTCACAAGTATTCCTTGTTCTGTGAGTTGTTTGAGCCAACGAAGGGCGGCCGATTTGCGCAGTCCGAACTCCTCCTCCATGGTTTTGCGGTTGAGAAAGCGGTGGGTGGCGAGATATGTTTTCACTTTTTCCGCCATTTCATCGGGATTATACTTGTGTGAACGGGTGGTTCCCTCCATGCGCTCAAAGCTCACCCTTTGTCGCAAATCTGTCATGACCGATGTTTCAGGTCGGAACCGAATGCTGGATGCATAGAGCTGGTTGCCCTTTGGTTTTGCCCTGCCTTCGGGCATATTGAGCCCCACTTTCAATGCAAAATACCCAATTCCGGGCAGGTGTACGCGATGTCCTGCTGCCAGTTCTGTCGTCATGACATGGCTCAGGGCTGCCAGCACGCCCCTGATGTCGCTGGCTGTAAGCGTGCAGCTGTGGCTTATGCTTTCTTCTAATTGCTTGAGTGACAGCGGTTGTGCATACTGTGGCCGAGCGAAGAGCCTTTGTTCGCCGCTGCCGTTGGAGTTTTCGATGGAATGAATGTCAAATTTGATGCTCATGGTTGTTGATTGAAGGTTGTTAATAAAATATGTGTTTTTATAGTGCGCTCAAAGATACAAAAACATTCCGAAGCAACCATTATGGCATGGGGTACTCATTGCCGCCATGGCGTGTGTCGGGCGATAGGCAGCCGTCTGATGACCGTGGGACGCATGGATGTCGGCTGTCAGTCGTTTGCTTTACGGCCGAAAGGCGATGCGAAAACGGCGCAGTGCCGGCTCTTTGCTGTATTTCTTGGGACGAGAATGAGCCTACTTGCTACCCTTTCTTATATTGTCCACCTTCCGTGTGGGGTAAACCTGACAGTGGCAGCGAGCCATGACGATGAAAGCCGGAAGATGTTGGGCAGGAGCGCAAAAAATATATCATTCTATGCCGTGAATTTCATTGGCAGTTTACTGATTATTTTGTAAGTTTGCAGAAAAGTATCGAAACTATGGACTATACTATCAATATTCGTGGAAGGTTGATGTCGCTGGCCAAACCGCATGTGATGGGTATTATGAATGTTACTCCCAACTCATTTTATGCCGGGAGTCGTGTGCAAACCAAGGAAGCTATCCGTGCCCGTGTAAGGCAGGTTCGGGCAGAGGGCGGAACTATTATCGATGTGGGAGCGTGTTCCACCAATCCCTTTCTCGAAAAGCTCACCACTGAGGAAGAGGAAATGCACCAACTGGACATGGCACTGGCCATACTGAAGGAGGAAGATGAAGAAATCGTAGTTTCCATCGATACTTTTCGCCCGAAAGTGGCACGTATGTGCATCGAGAAGTATAAGGTGGATATCATCAATGATATCTCTACTGGGAAAGACCCGGAGATGTTTCCGTTGGTGGCAGAGACCGGGACGCCGTATATCCTGATGACGCAGAAGGCCACGCTTCACGATGTGTTGATGGAGTTTTCGGAAAAGGTGCAACAGTTGCGCGACCTCGGACAGAAGGATATCATTCTCGACCCAGGTTACGGCTTTGGCAAAACAATGGCCCAAAACTTCAAATTGTACGATGAAATGGACCGTTTTGAGGTGATGAAGCTCCCCTTGCTCGTGGGAATTTCGCGCAAGCGAATGATTTATCAGACGTTTGGTACCACGCCCGGAGAGTCGCTCAACGGTACTACTGTGCTCAATACTATCGCGCTGATGAAGGGTGCCAATATTCTCCGCGTACACGATGTGAAGGAGGCGGTAGAGGCTGTCAGGCTATACATGGCACTTGGAAGTCAGGAAGATCTTTCCTGAATATCTGGAACTCCCTATAAAATATAAATTATGTTTTTCGAATTTGGAATTAAAGACGCCGTCGACATCCTGCTCGTCGCCCTGATGCTTTACTATATCTACCGACTGATGAAGGAGAGCCGCTCGCTTAATGTTTTCGTCGGTATCATGTTGTTTGTGCTGATGTGGCTGTTTGTGTCGCAGGTGTTGGAAATGCGCCTGCTGGGCAGTATCATGGACAAGCTGGTGAGCGTGGGTGTGATAGGTTTGATCGTGTTGTTCAAAGACGAGGTGCGCAAGTTTCTCTATCAGATTGGCGAGCGTCAGCGGGTGAGACATCTGCGAAGTTTTTTTATACAGAAGAAGGATGGGGGGGAGGAAAAGGATAAGGAAACCATTTTGCCCATTGTATGGTCGTGTATGGACATGGCCAAGGATAAAGTTGGCGCGCTCATGGTGATCGAGCGAGCAATTCCGCTCGACGACATTGTGCAGACGGGAGAGATTGTGGATGCCAAGGTGAACAAGTTGTTGATAGAAAACATTTTTTTCAAGAACTCTCCGTTACACGATGGAGCCATGATTATCTCGAAAAGGCGTATCAAGGCCGCCGGTTGTATCCTGCCCGTGAGTCACAGCATGGATATTCCCAAAGAGCTGGGACTGCGTCATCGGGCAGCCATGGGCATCTCTCAGGCATCTGACGCTATTGCCGTGGTGGTGTCTGAGGAGACTGGACGAATCAGTGTGGCTATCAAGGGGCGGTTCCGTCTTCGCCTCTCGGCAGAGGAGTTGGAGAGCATTCTGACAAAAGAAGTGTCGGTGCGGTGACGATGTGGAGTGTTAACGACATTTAATCCAAGCCCGCCGGCCTATTACTTGCTTAGCTCATAAAAGATAAGTACCTTTGTACCAGATAACAACAATAAATCGGTTAAAATATAATTATGAATTTATTAGAAAACATTGTAGCGCGTGCTAAGGCTGATAAGCAGCGCATCGTTCTGCCCGAAGCAGAGGAAGAACGCACATTGAAAGCAGCCGACAAGGTGCTGGCCGATGATGTGGCCGACCTGATTCTTATTGGTAATCCCGATAACATTAAGAAGAAAGCCACGGAATGGGGCTTGAAAAACATAGATAAGGCAACGATTGTAGACCCGTTGCACTGCGATAAGACCGAGGAATATGCAGAGCTGCTTGCAGAGCTGCGCAAGAAGAAAGGTATGACCATTGAGCAGGCTCGCGAACTTGTTACGAAGAACAATCTATACCTGGGTTGTATGATTATAAAGACAGGCGATGCCGATGGGCAGATTTCCGGTGCATTGAGTACCACAGGCGATACGCTCCGCCCGGCTCTTCAAATCATCAAGTGTGCGCCCGGCGTGACCTGCGTGAGCGGTGCTATGCTGCTGATTACTCGTGAGAAGCAGTATGGCGAAGAGGGTGTTGTGGTGATGGGAGATGTGGCAGTGACCCCCAATCCTACTGCCGACCAGTTGGCACAGATAGCCTATACCACGGCTCAGACGGCTTGCAGTGTGGCCGGAATCCAAGAGCCGCAGGTGGCCATGCTGAGTTTCTCTACCAAAGGCTCGGCCAAGGATGCTATCGACAAGAAGACGGGCAAGAGCGTATACATTATCGACAAGGTGGTGGAGGCTGTGAAGCTGGCTCAAGAAAAATATCCAGATCTGAATGTGGACGGAGAGCTTCAGGCTGACGCTGCGCTCGATCCCACGACGGCAGCAACGAAAGCTCCCGGCAGTAAGGTAGCCGGCAAGGCAAATGTGCTTGTGGTGCCCAACCTCGAAGTAGGCAACATTGGCTACAAATTAGTACAGCGCTTGGGTGGCGCAACGGCTATCGGCCCAATCCTTCAGGGTATTGCCCGTCCGGTGAACGACCTTAGCCGTGGCTGCTCGGTGGAGGATATATACTACATGGTAGCTATCACGGCCTGCCAGGCACAGGATGCGAAAGCCAATTCATAATTCAAAACAGACGATTCAAAATTGGCGCTGCACCAATTCATCATTCATTATTCATCAATCATCATTTAAAGTCAATCATTCATAATTAAAGCATGAAAATATTAGTACTTAACTGTGGTAGCAGTTCTATAAAATATAAGCTGTACGACATGACCGATGAGAGCGTGCTTGCTCAAGGCGGGGTGGAGCGTATCGGGCTTGATGAGGCATTTGTTAAGGTTACTCTCAATAATGGGGAAAAGAAGCAAATCATGGCCGACCTGCCCACTCACAAGGAAGGTGTGGCTTTGGTGTTCAAGGTATTGCTCGACCCGGAGATCGGTGCGCTGAAGAGTGTCGATGAGATAGATGCCGTAGGCCATCGCATTGTGCAAGGTGGCGACCTGTTCGAAGAGAGTTGTATTGTTACGCCGGAGGTTGAAAAGGGCATCGAGAGCCTTATCGACCTGGCACCTGTGCACAATGCCGGGCATCTGCGTGGGCTTCGCGCGGTAGACGAACTGATGCCAACTGTGCCACAAGTGGTGGTGTTCGACAATGCGTTCCACAGCACCATGCCCGATTATGCCTATATGTATGCCATACCGTACGAGCTCTATAAGAAATACCATGTGCGTCGTTATGGCTTCCATGGCACGAGTCATCGCTATG
>CAYVGR010000172.1:0-5915 GCA_964450065.1 uncultured Prevotella sp.
TAAATAAATATTACCAATGGCATAATAAACCTGCTCCAGATATTCCTTGTTCTTGTCTGAAACAGCCATGCGCTTCAGTTTGACAATCATTTTCTTGGCCTGTTCACTGGCCATTACTTCTGTCTGAGCAATGCGAGCGTTAAATTCCAACTCGTATGGCGGATTCTGTCGAATTGCCTTTTGGAAAGATTTATAGGCCTCCCGGTTACGTCCCAAGGCTGCTTCCAACTGTCCCAGCAAGAAGTATTCGCGGGCTTTCTGCTTCTTGCGCATCTCATGCCTGATTACTTTTTTCAGATATGGAATGGCTTGCTCGTATTCTTGGGTATGAATATAATAATCGGCCAGGGTATAGTCCCATTCCTTTTGCGCACGCCAGTGTATGGAGTCGCGTTGCATGTTTATGATAACGTCTTCGGCATCGTATAGAAAATCACTTTCAATGTAGCTCTTGGCCAGCCAGGCTCGGGCTCGGTCATAGATGGCCGGTTGCGTTTCATAAAGGCGGGCCATATAGTTAAAAGTGGAGGCTGCCGCATCGAAGTCGCCTTGGTGAAATTGTGCACGTCCCATGAGCATCCAGACTTTCCATAAGAATGGATTATACTCTTTACGCCCCAACCATTCGATGTCGCGCTCGGTCTTCCGGCCACGTTTGTTCCATACAGGGCGTCGCTTGATGCTATGCAGCTTGATAGCTTTCTCAGACTTCTCAATAGCCCTGTCGAAATTGCCCTTGCCAAGGGTCTTGCTATTCTTGTTACCAACGGTGTAGAGAGGGATAATCTCTGTAAAGTTGTCCTTATTACCGTTCTCCTTTTCGAGCGAACCCTCTATATAAGCTACCTTACCATTATAATAAGTGTTGTATCGAGTATTAAAAGAGTGCCACCACCGGGATTTGGCTGTATTCTTCTCGGTAGAACATCCGGTGATGAACAGCAAGTAACATGCCACGACCGGAAAAACAATATAGCTTTTAATTCTCAATGCTTATATAACCGATTTTTTGCTGTTTTATTGCCTTGAAAACTACTTTAGCCAGCGTCCTGTCCGGCTAATGCGATAAATTCGTCCTTAATCCCATCAGGCATGTTGATGCCCCGAAGAATAAGGCTGCGGCTCCATGCTTTTACTTCTTCAGGCCTCAGAGTTTCGAGCACTTCGGCAAACTCTCCGGTTTCATCGTCTGTATAGGCATTCGACGGGCGCCCCTTGTAGGCATCCAGTTCCTCATCATCATAATATTCGATGGGCTTCACGGCAGCCTCCATCATACATACTTGCTCGCATGAGGCCGGAGAGTCGGCACAGGTAGTACAATCGGCTTCCTCTGGCATAACGACGGGGCTCTCGCCATGCCGTCGATTAGAGATGTAGCCTATGACGCCGGTGAACACAGCCAAGGCCACAAGTGATAACACAAGATATAGCATGTTGCGTCAGATTTGGTGTTGAATGCTGTAAAAGCGTCTCACAGGGATTCGATTCTAAATCCGGCAAGTTTCAGGTCGTTCCAGAAATTGGGATATGACTTGGACACTACCTGCGGATTGTTGATTTGAAGACCGGGAAATTTGATGGCCATTGGGGCAAAAGCCATGGCCATGCGATGGTCGTTGTAAGTGTCGATAGGTTCGAATGAGGGCTTGCAACGTCCGTGATCCCAAATTAGTTCAGCATCGTTTTTGCTTCGAATGAGATAGCCAAGTTTGCGAAGCTCCTTCTTAAGAGCTTCTATGCGGTCGGTCTCCTTGATTTTCAGACTGCTCAGTCCCGTGAAATGGAATGGAATGTCGAGCGCGCAACAGGTAGTCACCACGGTTTGAGCCAGGTCGGGACAGTTTACGAAATCGAAGTCCAAACGTTGCACCCGCCCCATACGGTGGGTGAGTGTCACGGCAGTGGGATGCTCGCTTTCTGCACTTTCAAAGGCAGTTTTGACACCAAGCAAGGAATAGATATATTTCACGGCAGAATCTCCTTGCTTCGATCCATCGGCCAGTCCGTTGAGGGTGAGTGTATCCTCATGGTTATCATATAGTGCCATTATTTCGTACCAATAGCTTGCCGAGGTCCAGTCGTTCTCAATAACATATGGCCTGGAGGTGTAGCTTTGTGGGCGGACGGTAATCACGTCTCCTCCCGTCCAATCAGCATCGGCACCATATTGTTTCATCATATAGAGTGTCAGGTCGATATAAGGTCGCGAAACAATGCTGCCCGTGAGGTGAAGCTCTAACCCGGTTTTTAAGGCCGGACCAATCATCAGGAGTGCCGAGGTGTATTGTGAGCTCACGTCTCCGGCAATATCAAGACGTCCGCCGGGAAGATATGTACCCTTGATTCGCAAGGGCGGAAACCCTTGTTTCCCTTCGTAGTCAATATGGGCTCCGAGTTTACAGAGTGCATCCACCAACACGCCGATAGGCCTTTGCTTCATGCGCTTGGTTCCGGTGATGAAATGTTCGCCTTGGGTCACGGCAAGATATGCCGTCATGAAGCGCATGGCTGTGCCTGCAGCCTTGATGTCTATCACGGGCGGACGGAGCGTAAGTGCGTTGAAAAGCACTTGGGTATCATCGCAGTCGGAAAGGTTTTCGGGCATGACCCGACTACCAGCCAAGGCATTAATAATGAGAGCCCGGTTACTGATGCTTTTAGAAGGGGGGAGAGTGATGCTTGCCTGAAGCGCATGTGGGGGTGTTATTTTATATATAGTGTTGCTCATTTGTTATTGTTTTCAGATGAAAAAATCATGTTACCTGATGAGTCGTGGGCGAGTATATATTTTCCTTTGCCGCTCGTTGTCGGCGCGTGTTCTCTTATTCACTCCATTAAGCTTGGGTCCGGGGATGAGCGGACTGTAGTAGAGTACGTGTCGCATACGTGCCTTTTGGTCTTCCGAAATTTTATAACCCAAAGTTATGGCATAATCCATGATATTGGCACTGTAAAATAGGGTAGTGTCGCAGGAATAGCGTTTGATTAAGTCCAGCATGTCTTGCTCGTTTGGCGGAGTAATCTTATAGTAATTGTCGAGATAGGCGTTGTATTCGCTTCGATTATACGAAGGCGTGTCCTTGCAATAATCTGTATCTGCACAAGAGTCTGCATGGTTGAAGATATCCGACTTGGCCTCACTGAGTATGTCTTCTGTAAAGATATGGAACAACCCCAAGTAATGCCCCAACTCGTGAGCCAGGGTTACAACCACATCATTTGACATGTAGTATTTGGCCTGATGATTTGCGTCTGTGTAGCGATCGGATTGATAGTATGCACCAAAAAGAGACTGTCCCACGTAAATACTGTTGATGGAGGAACACAATGGAAAGCCCAACTGAGCCTTGCTGACATAACGCTCTTCTATTTCTTCAAGACCCTCAAGTTTGTGCTTACCCTTCACTGTAAAGGGCATGTGCGAAATGCCCAGCACCTCTCCTTCATCTTTCTGCTTGAAGGGATAGAGCATCACATTAATGTATTTATTAGGATCCCAGATGTATTTGACATTGTCTTCCGAAGACATAAAGCTCACTTCGTCAATGGGATATTCGCCCGAATAATAGATATATTCCACTCCGGGAGCAGACAACGTGCGCCCCTTCTCATCTTTCTCTGCCAATACAAACTTGATGTTCGTGTTCGCGCTTTTTTTGTCTTCATAAACATCTCCCCTATATATTTCATTAACATATTGTATTAGGTTTTTCAGGCGTGTCTTTGGTATATATTGTCTCTTATCGTCTTTGTCTTGATAGAAGACGTGGAAAATAACAGGCAGCTGATATTCGTATGTGTCGTCTATAGTTGCAGGAAGTTCCTCTTTCTCCTGTCCTTTCAATGCTTCTTTCCTTGGGGTGTCCAGCCCGTCGTCTCCACCACATGCTGTAAACAGCATTGATGCGAGAAGTAATATAAATATAGAATATTTTGTCATTCCGTTGTCATTCTTTGATATGCATTGTTATCATTCCTTAGCCTTCATGCTTTGATATTCAGATGCATGTTATCTGCTATAATGCCATTTTTAATGAACCTCCTACAACTTGTTGTGTCTGTAAGTCACCCACAAATTTACAAATTAAAAACATAATAGTGTCACAATTCCTCTATATAATATGTAAAAAGTCCTTATCGGCGAACAAACCGTATTATAATGCATAAATAAGAATGTACAGTTGGCGTGACACGAGTTTCAGTTTACAACTAATCGTAAGGTTTTCATCTTGTCAAAACTTCACAATTCGTAGTTAAGCCGAGCGGTGCCCAGATATCTATGTTTCTACAGATTACAAATCTATAATGTCAAATAGAATTACCGTTTTCGGGCATTTATTTTTGGAGCATTTAGAGATAAACACGCCATGTTTTATTCTGAATAACTTGTCAGGAAAATAAAAAAAATTAAATGGCGATGCGTTTACTATGTCATCGCGATGCGCTTTCGCTTTAATGACCACAGGACAAAAGCCTAATCACCATGCGTTTAAGGCTCATTCATCATGCCATTTGATATGCAATGACAAGCAACAAAATAGGGATTGCAGGAGCTGTTTTCAAAAGTGGCTGATTGTCAGAAGTTTATAATCTTTCGTATATTTCTCGTATTTCGGACGGATACAAAATTATTTTTAAAAACGAAAAATATAGAAGGGTGTTTGTCAAGAAAAATAACCCACAACTGACCATATACAAAGAAGCTGGCGCATTGATCATTTAGTATTGTCAATGCGCCAGCCAATTCTGAGTTGTAAGTTTTGAACTATAATATGTAACGTGCAAGCCCAATTATATATTGTGCTTGACACGTTGTAGTTTACCTGCCATTTAGCCCTTGATAGCAGCTACACCCGGAAGGGTCTTGCCCTCGATGGCCTCAAGCATGGCACCACCACCGGTGGAAACATACGAAACCTGATCGGCCAAACCAAACTTATTGACAGCCGCAACAGAATCGCCACCACCCACGAGCGAGAATGCGCCATTCTTCTGAGTAGCCTCAGCAACATACTTGGCAATCTCGCCGGTGCCGTGAGCAAAGTTCTCCAATTCGAACACGCCTACTGGACCGTTCCAAAGAATGGTCTTAGAGTCAAGGATAATCTTCTTCCACAATTCTAAGCTTTCCTCACTGGCATCCATGCCTTCCCACTCATCAGGAATTTGGTCGATTGGGAATACCTTGCGCTCGGTATCGTTAGAGAAGTCCTTTCCACAAAGCGTTGCAACAGAAAGCGAAAGGTTTACGCCTTTCTCCTTGGCTGCAGCCATCACGTTGAGTGCTTCGGGCATCAGATCGTCCTCATGAAGCGACTTGCCAATCTTGCCGCCCTGAGCCTTAATAAAGGTGTAGCCCATGCCACCGCCGATAATCAGATTGTCTACCTTGTCGAGCAAGTTCTTGATGACACCGAGCTTGGAGCTCACCTTGGAACCACCGATAATAGCGGTGAAGGGATGTTTGGCATTCTTCAACACGTTGTCGATAGCGGTTACTTCTTTCTCCATCAGGAAACCGAGCATTTTGGAATCAGCATCGAAGTAATCGGCGATAACTGCTGTGGAAGCATGCTTGCGGTGAGCGGTACCGAAGGCATCGTTAACGTAAACATCAGCATACGAAGCCAATTTCTTGGCAAAATTCTTCTGCGATTCCTTCAAAGCCTTTTTGGCCTCATCGTATTCGGGAGTACCTTTCTCAACACCTGTTGGCTTGCCCTCTTCTTCCGGATAGAAGCGTAGGTTCTCAAGCAACAGGGCTTCGCCCATCTTCAAGTTGGCAGCCTCGGTCTCAGCGTTGCCGCAATCCTTGGCAAAATGAACCTGAACACCGAGGGCTTTTGATACATTGTCTACAATCTGGCTCAAACTCAACTTCTCATTAACCTTGCCCTTGGGCTTGCCCATGT
>CAYVGR010000173.1:0-5893 GCA_964450065.1 uncultured Prevotella sp.
TGTGCTTGGCGAATTTGAAAATAAAAATCCTACTGTTCAAAATTCGCGAAATTTGTAACAACTCATAACCAATTGTCTATCAGACATTTCCCAAAACATTCCTCAACACCCCAATTTATCCGTGCATCGTTAAGTATTGAACGGCAGGACAATTATACGTTATACGCAATGCGATCAGGCTTCCGTCGAATGACCATTAGCGTCAAAACACAGGACGATAAGATTGCAAACGTAACATCTCCAATATTTTTATAAAATTCTGAAAGATTTTTCCGACAAAAACATGGCGCATTTTTCTCTGGACAACTTAAAAAATATTGAGGAAATTTGGTTATTCCCTTTTACATTTTGAACTTTCAAAGAGAGATGGAAGAAAGCACGGAAACATGTCTATCCAAACAACAATACCACTTGCAGACAATGTCCCTTGAAACCGGGAATTGTTTAACCTTCTAACGGCTGACAAACTCTTGATAAAGCCGGGAAAAGAAAACTTGACTTTTTGACACAAGGTACCAGATCTATTCGATACGGAAAATTTAAGACAGAGTTTTGATGAAGTCTCATATTTTAAAACTCAGACTATGTTTACCCATGCCTTTAATCCATTGAGCATAAGGGATATCTATTGAGTCGAGATTATAGACTTTCCAACCCTTTCAGTCCCTGTTTCTGATAGATTTGATAAAAGTACTGCTTGATATCCTCATCGATATCGACCACACTACGTTTGCCGGTAACATAAGGTTTGAGGAGCATGGACAAAAAGAAAAATATAATTCCAATGACCAGGGCGACCACCAAGTTGATCATTTCTTTAGCAAAAAAACCGTAGTTCATAAAACTAACCATTGCAATAATGGGAATAACAAAGAGAAACCAATCACCAGCAGTGTTCATCTTTCCAGTGTTCTCTCGCTCTTCCTTCAGCGCTTGTGGGGCTTGCTGAATGAGTGCCTGCTGATGATGCTCCCAATAGTTTTCAAACTCCTTTTCCATAATCTTCACCCTTTATGTCTCGTGTCTTTATTTCGTATATCGAGAACCGAAATGGACTTCGAAACAACATTGTCAGTTTATTTTTGATTAAAAATAATATCCCAGAATGATTTGCCAAGCGCTCATCTTTCCATCGCCCACTGTCTCGGCTATTTTATCTCCTTAATTGCTTGCTGATAGTGATGTCTGCCGTCTTGCTGCAAGCCCAGTTTAGTTAGCTGCCACTTGTCAATGCTTGCTTAGCGAGAGACCCTATTCCAGGTTGACACTCAACTGCATTTTCTTGAGCCTACCATCACGACAAACAACAATACAAGGAATATTTTTCATACTTGACATTTCATATATATGTCCTTGACGTGCACAAAGATAAGAAAAAAGAGTAACTTTGCATCCCCAAACATGAAAAAAGGATATGCAAAATCAATTTTCCCGCACACAGCTTCTTTTAGGCCGAGCAGCTCTGGAATCCCTCACGAATGCTCACGTGGCAGTGTTCGGTTTAGGTGGTGTTGGTGGACATGTAGCCGAAGTACTGGCGCGCAGTGGTGTCGGACATATAGACATCATTGACAAGGATCGCATTGACCCCACCAATCTCAATCGTCAGATCTATGCGCTCCACTCCACCATAGGCCAATACAAGGTTGATGTGGCAGCCGAACGCATATCCGACATCAACCCGGCATGCGTGGTAAAGAAACACAAGATATTCTATATGCCACAAAATGCAGACGAAATTGACCTTTCAAAATACGATTATGTAGCTGATTGCATTGACACTGTTACAGCTAAATTAGAACTCATCAAGCGGTGCCATGCATTGAATGTGCCACTCATCTGTTCCATGGGAGCTGCCAACAAACTTGACCCTACCGGCTTTCAAGTAACGGATATAAGCAAAACCAAGATGGATCCGTTAGCCAAAGTGTTGAGAAAGAAACTGCGAAAACTCAACATATTCCATCTCAAGGTGGTTTATAGCGAAGAGTGTCCCTTGAAGCCAATAGAAGAATCACAGGAAACAGAAACCAACACTCCAAACATACTTCGCCCAACCCCTGCCAGCATTGCTTTTGTGCCTGCTGCCGCCGGCTTGATAGTTGGTGGGGAAATTGTAAAAGACATTATCCGTGTAGCGGGGACAATGCGCCAGGATTAGAAAAACAACACAGGGACCGAACTTTTAAGTCAGCCCCTATGCAATATCTTATCGTTTGTCTATCGGAATATATTCCTGCGCATCAAGCATATTTTTATATGCAGGGCGAATGATTCGCCTACTATCGAAATTTAATTCCTCAATGCGGTGAGCGGCCCACCCTACAATACGAGCCATTGCAAAAACAGGAGTGAATATCTCCTGAGGCAGTCCTATCATCTCATAAATAAACCCGCTGTAAAAGTCTAAGTTAGCACAAATAGGCTTGTTGCTCTTACGGAAAGCAGACACACACTTAATGCCTTCTTCTTCTATCAGTTTCAGAAATTCATACTCAGACTCTCTACCCTTTTCTTTAGCCAGCTCTCCTGCAAGACGTTTTAATTCCATCGCACGGGGATCGCTCATGGTATAAACAGCATGCCCAATGCCATAAACGAGCCCTGTCTTATCATAGACTTCCTTGTTAAGCATTCGGTTCAGGTAAGTGTCGAGTTCATCAACATTTTTCCAATCCGAAATAACTTCTTTAAGATGATGAAACATATTGATAACCTTGATATTAGCCCCACCGTGCAAAGGGCCTTTCAACGACCCGATGCCCGCCGCAATGCTTGAGTATGTATCTGTGCGGGTGGACGATGTGACGCGTACCGTAAAGGTAGAGTTGTTACCGCCGCCATGCTCTGCTTGTATAATCAACAGGAGATCGAGCATACGAGCATCAAGTTCTGTATAGTCTTCCTTCAACATATACAGAAAGTTCTCGGCTATCGTCTTATTCTCACGAGGATGTCGGATATCCAGGCTCCGACCATGAACCGTATGTCGATAAATATTATAGGCATAGGCAATGATTGTGGGGAATCGAGCCGTTAGCTCTATAGACTGTCGCATCAAGTTATCTCTGGAAATATCATCTGGATTCGGGTCAAACGTATACATCTCCAATACGCAACGCGATAGTATATTCATAATATTGGTACCTTCGAGATCTATAATATGCACTATGGAACGATGGTCGAGCGGCATATTCTCATTAATCAGTTCCTGAAACGCATGAAGCTCTTCCTTGTCAGGTAACTTTCCCGATAGTAGAAGATAAGCCACTTCTTCAAATCCGAATCTATTCTCTTCCAAAAGGGGTGACACCAAGTCATCCAATTCGTAACCGCGATAGAAAAGTTGCCCGGGACATGGGTTGAGTTTGCCATCATCTCCCCGTTGATAACCAACAACATTACCGATATTGGTTAATCCCACCAAAACACCTGAACCGTCTTCATTGCGCAAGCCACGCTTTACACCAAACTTCTGGAAAGCTTCTTGTGGTATCTTACAAGTATTTTTTACTTCATCACTAAGTTTATATATCAAATATTCCTTCTTCATAAATTTGCTTTTTGGCCCTCGCAAGTAGGGTGTTAATGATTAAATCTCACATTTATATCTGTCAGCGTGTCTACCAAAGACTTGCCAAATTCTTTTGTTCCCATTGGCTGACCGTTTTCCATAAAACGTGCCAAATCATTGGTTGCCATGCCTTTTTGGAACATATCTTCAAATGATTTGGAGATTAGTTCACCAGCTTCCTTCCATCCCATATAATCCAACATCATAACAGCCGACAAGATAATACTTGCAGGATTTACAATATTCTTACCTGCAATATCCGGAGCGATACCATGAGTGGCCTCGAATATGGCATGCCCAGTGTTGTAGTTAATGTTGGCACCGGGAGCAATACCAATACCACCCACTTGGGCTGCGAGCATATCAGAAACATAATCACCATTCAAGTTCATTGTGGCAATAACGCTATAATCCTGTGGTCTGAGCAGGGCATTTTGCAAAAATGCGTCACAAATACAATCTTTGATTACCAATTTGCCCGATTCTATGACATCCTTATACTCTCTTTCGGCTAATTCATACCCCCATTTTTTGAAACCACCTTCGGTATATTTCATGATATTACCCTTATGAACAAGGGTTACCGAGGGGAAACCGTTATCCAAGGCATATTCTATGGCCGATCGAACGAGTCGTTCAGAGCCTTCCTGGCTGATAGGTTTAACACCATATCCGGACGTTTCAGGGAAACGCACCTTGTCGACTCCCATTTCATTGTAGATAAAGTCATAAAACTTCTTGGCTTCACTTGTTCCAGCTTCCCATTCTATACCTGCGTAAATATCTTCTGTGTTTTCACGAAACACACACATATCAACCACCTCAGGATGCTTAACCGGGCTTTCAATCCCCTTGAAATATCGAACCGGTCGCTGGCAAACATAAAGATCCAGAGTCTGGCGAAGGGCTACATTCAGACTGCGAATACCGCCCCCAACCGGTGTCATAAGCGGCCCCTTGATGCCAACCAAATACTCCTTAAAAGCGTCGAGGGTTGCCTGCGGCAGCCATTCTCCGGTCTTCTCATTAGCCTTGCCACCGGCCAACACTTCCATCCACTCTATCCTGCGCTTGCCAGAATATGCCCTTTCCACAGCTGCATCTACAACATGTTGCATCACTGGGGTAATCTCCGCTCCCACCCCATCACCTTCTATAAAAGGTATTGTAGGGGTTTCAGGAATATTGAGCTTGCCGTTTATCTTTGTTATCTTCATATCGTTTTTCTCTAATTCGTCATTATCGCATGATTGAAACTTAGGCTTAATCTGCTGTGTAATTCAGTGCAGAACCAGCCTTAAACCAGGCTATCTGGGTGTCGTTGTAAGTATGTGTCACCTCGAAGCTCTCAGAACTTCCATCTTTATGATTTAATGTGATGATGAACTTAGATCCCGGTGCAAACTTTTTGAATCCGGTAACAGATAGTTTGTCGTCTTCCTGCACCTTGTCATAGTCGTCTTTATCTATAAATGTGAGCGCAAGCATTCCTTGTTTTTTCAAGTTGGTCTCATGGATGCGGGCAAAGCTCTTGGCGAGAACTACACGGACATTGAGGAAACGGGGTTCCATGGCGGCATGCTCACGAGAAGAGCCTTCACCATAATTTTCTTCTGCAACGACAATACTGGCCATTCCGTGCTCCTTATAATTTTTAGCTGCCGCAGACACTTCTTTATACTGTCCGTCTATTTGATCTTTTACATGATTGCTTTCTCCATTGAACGCGTTTTCAGCCCCCATCAAAAGATTGTCTGAGATATTCTGCAAATGTCCACGAAACTTAAGCCACGGCCCTGCCATAGAGATGTGGTCTGTGGTACATTTTCCTTTGGTTTTGATGAGCAGCGGAATGTCGGTTAATTCTTTTCCATCCCAAGGCTCGAATGGTTTTAGTTTCTGCAGACGGTTGGAGTTAGGGGCGATTTTAACCTCTAAGTCTGCATGCTCATCAGACGGAGCTATAAACAGCCCTCTCTCCTCCAAAGTCTTTACACTGTTTCCTTCATCTCCCTCACCTGCGCTAAATCCTTTCGGAGGGAAGTCGAAACCATGGGGTTCGTCGAGCTTCACATTCTGTCCGTCCTTGTTAGTTAAAGTGTCGGTTATCGGATTAAAATCCAATCGTCCGGCTATTGCAAGTGCTATGGTGAGTTCCGGAGAAGCGACAAAAGCATAAGTGTTTGGGTTGCCATCAGCACGACGGCGGAAATTTCGATTGAAAGAGGTCACAATAGAGTTCTTTCGCCCATTGTCATCCGTGTGTCGCTTCCATTGTCCAATACATGGACCGCATGCATTAGACATAATGACTGCTCC
>CAYVGR010000174.1:0-5861 GCA_964450065.1 uncultured Prevotella sp.
CCGTTCCTCGACTTTGCTACAGAGCGTGGCATGGTAGGCATTAAGGGTCACCGCTCGGTAGGCGGATTCCGTGCAAGCTGCTACAATGCACAAACCGTGGAAGGCGTAAACGCGCTTGTCAAGGCCATGCAGGATTTCGAAGCTAAACATTAACCCAACAGGTCCCTTCGGCATGAGGAGGGACCAACTATTTAATAATATACCAATCAAGAAAACATTATAGCTATGAAAATACTTGTCGCTACAGAAAAATCCTTTGCGGCAGTTGCTGTTGAGGGCATAAAAAAAGAAGCCGAACAGGCAGGACACGAAGTCGTCATGCTGGAAAAATACACCGACAAGCAACAATTAATGGATGCCGTGGCAGATGCAGACGCGATGATTGTGCGCTCTGACAAGATTACACCGGAGGTGATGGATGCCGCAAAAAAATTGAAAATAATTGTTCGTGCCGGTGCAGGCTACGATTCTATCGACACGGCATATGCCAAACAGAAAAACATCGTGGTGGAGAACACACCGGGACAAAACTCGAATGCTGTGGCCGAATTGGTGTTCGGACTCTTGGTTTACACATTGCGCAATTTCTATAATGGGAAGGCCGGCACGGAGCTTAAAACCAAAAAACTTGGAATCCTGGCCTTCGGAAACGTTGGCCGACATGTCGCACGTATAGCCATGGGCTTTGGCATGCAAGTTTATGCATACGATGCATACTGCCCCCAACAAGTTATCGAGAGCGCCGGTGTACATGCAGTGGTAAGTCGCAACGAGCTGTTCAAGTCGTGCGATATAGTCAGCCTGCACATCCCGGCAACCCCCGAAACCAAACAGAGCATCGACTACGACGTGGTAAACCTGATGCCGAAGGGTGGTATACTCATCAACACAGCACGCAAGGAGATTATTGATGAAGCCGGACTGCTAAAAGCAATGGCTGAGCGTGAGGATATAAAGTTCATTACCGACATCAAGCCTGATGCTGATGCGGAGTTTGGAAAATTTGAAGGACGTTATTTCTCCACCCCCAAGAAGATGGGAGCACAAACCGCAGAGGCAAACATCAATGCCGGCATTGCAGCCGTTAAGCAAATCATTGCCTTTTTCAAGGATGGGGACACACGCTTTCAAGTCAACAAATAAATACGCCCATACCTCTGTCCCGGCATAGCAACAGCAAATGGGAGGTGAGGTTGGGCATATCGTGAAAAACCGGTCTTTCGGTTTTAAAGCATATCCCTTTGGCATCGCTTTATTCTCCAAGGCCTGTCATTTTTATTAAAACAAAATACTTACGATGGCTACAGTAAAACCTTTTAAGGGTGTTCGCCCACCCAAAGAATTTGTCAAGCAAGTAGTATCTCGGCCATACGATGTCCTCAATTCTGAAGAAGCACGGGCAGAGGCCGACGGTAACGAGAAATCTCTATACCATATTATCAAGCCGGAAATTAACTTCGAGCCGGGTACTTCCGAATACGACACGAGGGTGTATCAGAGTGCAGCCGAGAATTTCAAGATGTTCCAGGAAAAGGGATGGCTGGTGCAGGACAGCAGCGAGCACTACTACATATATGCACAAACCATGAACGGAAAGACACAATACGGTCTTGTGGTGGGTGCATATGTGCAGGATTATATGACCGGCGTCATCAAGAAGCATGAGCTGACACTCCATAGCAAAGAGGAGGACAGAATGAAACACGTGCGCGTGTGCAATGCCAATATCGAGCCGGTGTTTTTTGCTTATCCCGACAACAGCGTTCTCGACGAGCTGATTATGCGCTATGTCGAGACAGAACCCGAATACGATTTTGTTGCTCCCGATGACGGATTCCGCCATCAACTATGGGTGATATCATCTAACAATGACCTCAAAACCGTCACCAACGAGTTTGCCAAGATGCCAAGCTTATATATTGCAGATGGTCACCATCGGTCGGCAGCTGCAGCTCTCGTAGGAGCCGAGAAGGCACGCCAAAATCCAAAGCACAACGGCAAGGAGGAATACAACTACTTCATGGCCGTGTGTTTTCAGGCCTCCCAGCTCACTATCCTCGACTACAACAGGGTGGTGAGAGATCTGAATGGCATGAGTCCTGAGGAATTTCTCAAAGCCTTGGAACAGGATTTCACCATTGAAAAGAAAGGTGAGGACGAGTATAGGCCTCAGCAACTGCACGAGTTCTCACTTTATATGAACAACTGCTGGTATAGTCTCAAAGCCAAACCGGGAACCTATAACAATGAGGACCCCATCGGTGTGCTTGACGTTGACATCTCGAGTCGGCTGATTCTCGACAAACTTATGGGCATCACCGACTTGCGCTCTGACAACCGTATCGACTTCATAGGCGGCCTTCGCGGACTTAAGGAACTAAAACGGAGGGTAGACAGCGGGGAGATGCGCTGGGCATTGGCACTGTATCCGGTTTCGATGAATCAGATTATGAACATTGCCGATTCCGGTAAGATTATGCCACCCAAGGCCACTTGGTTTGAGCCTAAGTTGCGTTCGGGGCTGGTGATTCACAAACTTGACGATTGAGGAGTTGGGAGAAGCCCATCTCCCTATAGTATGAATGGAAGATAGTTACAAGACCATCAAAGGTACAGGCGAGGGATATTACACTGAAAAACGGAGTAAGTTCCTCGCCTTTGCGCATCATATAGAAACCGTTGAGCAAGCAAAAGAAATTGTAGACAGCTATCGGAAGAGATACTACGATGCACGCCATTGCTGCTATGCATATATGCTTGGTGCCGACCGCAAAACGTTTCGCGCCAATGATGACGGCGAACCCTCTTCAACAGCAGGCAAGCCTATACTTGGACAAATCAACTCCTACGAGCTAACCAACATCCTGATTTGTGTCATCCGCTATTACGGAGGCGTGAACTTGGGTACGGGAGGACTGATCGTAGCCTATCGCACGGCGGCTGCAGATGCTATTAAGAATTGTGAGATAGTAGAGCGATTGGTGGAGGAAGAAGTCACTTTTTCGTTCTCCTACCCTATGATGAACGGTGTAATGAGGGTAGTAAAAGACATGGGCGCACGCATCGTGGCTCAAAAATTTGAGATAAGTTGCGAAGTTGTCTTGTCCATAAGAAAAAGCCTTGCGGGCGAATTGCGCACAAGACTCAAACAACTAAACTTTGAATAACTTATCTCCTACTTCGTCATCAGCTTGTCTATCTCATCAAACTGCTTGCCCATATTCAGATTCAGGTAAATGGTATAAAGCGGCAAACCCCAATTATCTATTCTATCTTCGCGCATCTTTCGGTAAGTCTCCAAATATGGCATGGCCTCACGATAATACTGGAGAATTTCCTTTTTGCGCTGTGAACTCTGGCGCACCGTTTTGTTCAAAGTTACTCCTTCATTAAACTTGGCAAGTCCGGCATTAAGATAGGCCTCGGGCAAACTATCGTTCACCTGCAACAGGGAATCGCTTATTGCAAAGCTTTCCTTATATTTGCCTAAGTTCAGCAACAACGAACTCTTCGTCACATGATACATCAACTTGCTGCTGTCAGCCTTCAAAGCATTATTCGTCAGCTCCAAAGCGTCATCCCATCTTCTCTCTTGGGAATAATAATCCACTAAATGTGAGTAGAAAAAAGGAGTGGAGGGATATAGTTCAAAACCTTCTTTCAGCATTTTAACATAGTTTGTCGTATCACTCATCTGCAAGTAAGACTCCGAGAGATATTGCATCACCATCTTATGATGAACCATGTCCATCAATGCTAAATGGGCATGACGCATTACCTTGGTGGTGTCCTTCATTTTATATCCGCAATACATTGCCCAATAAGATGCTGCCGGGAGGGTTTTATCTTTTTTAGCATACTGATATGAGTGAAATAGCGGTTGACTGGCAGTGTTGAGATATTGGCTGAACATGGTATATGCTTCTTCGTATTTTTGCTTACGTATGAGAAACAAACCTCCATTGTAAAGGTTAGGACGCAAAGTATTGAGAAGTGCTGAATTTGTCTTTCGGTATTCGATCTTAACACGTCCTTTCTTGTCCGGCAAAGCATCAATGGAGTCGTATGTTACCATCACTGTGAACATTCGGGACGCAATATTAAACAATGATACAGTGTCATACTTCTGGTTAAGATATAGTTTCTCATTACCCTGCTCATACTGCTTGCGTAAGCTTTCGAACAGAACATCCCATATTTTAGTATTGCGGTGGTTGGCCGAATCTTTCAAAAGCTTCTGCATCGACTGCTCTGCTTTCTCTAAATTCTTTCCTTTCTTTACCCAATCACGGGCTGTCGAGATTTCCTTTTTCTGTGAGAAAGCTCCGCTACAAATCATCAAAAGTACAAGTATGTGTATTATCCTAATCTTCATTTTATCCTCTCCTTAATAACATCCCTAAACTAACACATCCAATGCTTGGAGACGTCAAGAATCTTCGACAGCCGGGTAATCAAACATTATAGTCCAAGCCTTGGAAGCTTTCATTAGAAAATAAGCATACGACTGAATCAAATGCCCAACAGTTTGGATTGTTCATCGTATGCTTATTTAGTAAACAGTCTCATTGACAGTATCGTTGAAAACAAGACTGCGATAATGATCTATTATTGCTTCAGCAATTTCTCCAACTCCAACGTACGTGGATCATCAGCTGCATATACCAGGTAATAGCACTGGTACAAGGGGTATGCCCAGTTGGCTTTCTCGCGATTGGGATCCAATTCCTTAGCCTTCTCCAAGTAGCCCATAGACTCTTCAAACAGAGCTTTCTGCGCTGCACGGTTATCATTAACTAAGGCAGCCTTGGCATTGATAGAGAAGCCAAGATAGGTTAAAACCACAGGATTTGTGCCATCAATTTCCACAGCCTTCTTCAAAGCTTCAACAGCCTCATCCCAATTTGGATTCTCAGCAGCAGAATTGCGATTCATCAGGGTTTGTCCCTTCAATGCCCAAGCAGTGAAATTATTGGGATCTTTAGCAAGCTTGTCTGATATAACTGCATCCAATTCTGCTGTCATATCAAGTCCACTATACAAATTACACAATGTACCAAAAGCCATTTCGTTGGTTGGGTTCTTCTCGTATAGAGCCTTAATCTCGGCAACATACTTCACAGAGTCCTCATGAGTCTTGAGATTGCGCTGTGCAATCGCATATTTTAATGTCTCTGCCTGCGAACTCAACTCCTTATCCTGCATGGCTATATCAGCATACTTGACAGCTCGATCATATTGTCCGGCCTGGTTGGCATACTGTGCAGTGTAGTAGGCCACTTGTCCCAAGAACTGAGCCTCCTGTTCCTTGGAAGCCGCGAAAACAGGATTATCGTCGGTATCGAGGAATGTACCCCAGTATTTCAAGACATTCTCTTCATCTCCGGTCTGTGCAAAATAGTTGCCGGCAATAACCAATTGCATGCGTGCATTTGAAATGAGAGGGGTGAGAGCAGACGTGTACTTGGGCTTCACTTTGCCTTTTGCGTCAGGCAGGGCATCATATTTAACACACTCCACACCATTCACAGTTGCATCGTATGCAGCCTGATAGAACCCCAGAGTGTCGTATGCTGCCTCCTTGCTCTTAGTTATTTTTGCCTGCATATTGGCAGCTTGGATGGCATTTTCCTTGTCAAACTTTTCCAAGGCAAGCTTTGTAACATGCTCGTATGCCTTAGCCTTCTCCTTGTTGTCAGCAAGTTGGGAGAGATTGCTCTTCAGCAGTTGCATAGCCTCTGCATAATCCTTTGCCTTTGTGATAGCTTTCAGTCCATCACTATCTCCTGCAAAAACAGCCGATGTGCTGAGCATCATCACAGCTGCTATCATTAACTTTTTCATTGTCCTATAATTTTAAT
>CAYVGR010000175.1:0-5851 GCA_964450065.1 uncultured Prevotella sp.
GGTCGCTTAGTATCGCCTTTGCTTCGGAGAATGGCTGCCCCAAAGTTATAAATGATGAAAAAAGGTGCTCCCAAAAAGTAAATGCGAAGGTAAAGAATGGCATCTTCGATGATGTTGGCAGGCGTTTTCATCAGTTCCAACACCGGACGTGACACCAAAATACCCAAAATGAGCAGAAACACTCCACTGCCCAAGGCCAGCATCGCCGTGGTGCTTATTGCGTGTCTGATACTCTTGTTGTCGTGTTGTCCAATATGATGAGCTAAAATAACACTTGCGCCAATAGAAATGCCCACGAAGAAATTGATCATGAGATTAATGAGGAATGTATTGGCTCCCACTGCAGCCAGGGCCTCACTGCTGCCAAACCTACCTACCACAGCAATGTCTACCGAGTTGAACAGTTGCTGAAGTATGCTGCTTGCCGCAAAGGGCATGGAAAACCTCAGTATCTTACCCAACAAGGGGCCGTTAAGCATATCTATTTTGTTGGATTGCGCCATTCCTGTCTCTCAAATTTCTTTCGACAGTGCAAAGATACCCTTTTTTATAATGGCAACAAAGCATAGATAGCTCACCTTTGAACAATTACCTATAAATAAAATAGGTGTTTCCAATGCAAATGCTTAATATCAACATATAAATGTCTTCTCATCAACGATTGAATAGTTAAATCGAACCCTTAGGTTTTTAATTTTGATTGAATATAAAAGAAGCGTTGTTACCGCTATTTATAATTCATAAAAGACTTGCAAGTGTGCAATTTATATACGTTCGCACACTAAAATGTTCAATTATTAGAATAACTTGTCTTGTATTAAGGAATAAATTCTTATATTTGCACATTATATTAAACTGAATATCAATATGGAATTTACCGCAAAACAGATAGCCCAGTTCACACAAGGCAAAGTGGAAGGCGACGAGAATGCCAAAGTACATACCTTTGCCAAAATAGAAGACAGTGTTCCCGGCGCTATTTCTTTTCTAGCCAACCCTAAATACACCCATTATATTTACGAAACTAAATCGACTATCGTTCTTGTTGACGACGCGATAAAACTTGACCGCCCCGTTAAGCCAACACTTATCCGGGTGCAGAACGCACGCGACTGTGTGGCCAAGCTGTTGCAGCTATACGAGTCGGCCAAGCCTAAGAAAATGGGTATAGATTCTTTGGCATTTATTTCACCCAAAGCCAAGGTTGGTGAGAATGTTTATGTTGGTGCATTTGCTTATATAGCTGATGGCGTGGAGATTAGAGACAACTGTCAAGTCTATCCCCATGCCACAATCATGGAAAATGTAAAGCTGGGCAACGACTGTATTATTTATCCTAACGCAAGCATTTATCACGATTGTAAATTAGGTAACCATGTGATTGTACATTCCGGTGCGGTGATTGGTGCCGACGGGTTTGGCTTTGCGCCCAATGGAGAAAGCTACGACAAGATACCTCAAACTGGTATCGTGATTATCGAGGATAATGTAGAGATAGGTGCCAACACCTGTATAGACCGCTCAACAATGGGGTCTACCTATATACGCAAGGGAGTTAAATTGGATAACTTGGTGCAGATAGCACACAACACTGATATAGGTGAAAACACAGTGATGTCTGCACAGGTTGGCGTGGCAGGTTCCACCAAGGTAGGGCAATGGTGCATGTTTGGCGGCCAGGTAGGCATTTCTGGGCATATTACCATTGGCAACCGTGTCATGCTGGGAGCTCAGTCGGGTGTCCCCAGCTCTCTGAAAGATAACCAAACCCTCATCGGGACACCACCCATGCAACAAATTCCTTTCTTTAAGAGCCAAGCACTTTTCCAGAGGTTGCCCGATATTTACAGGCAACTCAATGCCTTGCAGAAAGAAGTAGACGAACTTAAAAAAACGAAATAAATGGAAACGGTAAAACAAAAAACGCTTGGTGGGAGCTTCTCTTTGTTCGGAAAAGGACTTCACACGGGGCTGAGTCTCACTGTAACGTTTAATCCAGCACCGGAAAACACGGGCTATAAAATACAACGCATCGACCTTGACGGGCAGCCCATTATTGAAGCTGTGGCAGAAAATGTAACCGACACCCAACGAGGTACTGTACTTCAAAAAGGCGAAGTAAGGGTATCGACTGTGGAGCACGGCATGTCGGCTTTATATGCTTTGGGTATCGATAATTGCCTCATTCAGGTCAATGGTCCGGAATTTCCCATTCTCGACGGCTCTGCAGCACAATATGTGCAGAAGATAAAAGAGGTGGGCATCGTAGATCAGAAAGCTCCCAAGGACTACTATATCATTCGCAAAAAGATAGAAATTAAAGATGAAGAATCTGGTTCTTGCATCACTCTCCTGCCCGATCAGGACTTTTCTATCACGGCCATGTGTTCTTTCGACTCCAAATTTATCAGCAGCCAATTTGCCACGCTTGATAATATCGACAGCTTTGCTGAGGAGATAGCACCGGCACGAACATTTGTGTTTGTACGCGACATAGTACCACTTTTGGAAGCCAATCTTATAAAAGGTGGAGACTTAGACAATGCTATCGTTATTTATGAACGACAGGTAGAGCAGGCACAACTGGACAAATTGGCTGACCTGCTCAAGCTTGATCGCATGGACGCGACCAAGATTGGCTATATTCAGCACAAACCTTTGATGTGGGACAACGAGTGCACTCGGCATAAACTCCTCGATGTTATTGGCGACATGGCTCTGATAGGCAAACCCATCAAGGGTCGAATCGTAGCTACCCGACCAGGACATACCATCAACAATAAGTTTGCACGCCTGATGCGTAGGGAAATACGCAAGCACGAAGTGCAGGCTCCTATCTATGACCCTAACGAGGAACCGCTGATGGATAACATCCGCATTCGTCAGCTCCTGCCCCATCGCTATCCTATGCAATTAGTAGACAAGGTGGTGGCTATGGGTGCTACAAGCATTGTCGGCGTGAAGAATATCACTGCCAATGAGCCTTTCTTCCAAGGGCATTTTCCTGACGAACCGGTAATGCCCGGAGTATTGCAGATAGAGTCGTTGGCTCAGTGTGGCGGTCTTTTGGTGCTGAGTCAAATGGAGGATCCTGAGAAATATTCTACCTATTTCTTAAAGATAGATAACGTAAAATTCAGGCGTAAGGTTGTTCCAGGCGACACTTTGCTTTTCAAGGTAGAGTTGTTACAGCCCCTTCGCCATGGTATCAGCTCAATGAAAGGATATGCGTTTGTCGGAGACAATGTCGTATCGGAAGCAACCTTCACAGCGCAAATCATAAAGAATAAATAAGAGTATGAATCAGATAAGTCCCTTGGCATTTGTACATCCGCAAGCCCGTTTGGGCGATAACAATGTTATTGGCCCGTTTTGCTATATCGATCGCAACACGGTGATGGGTGACAACAACGTATTGCAAAACAGTGTAACCATTCATGCCGGAGCCCGCATAGGCAATGGGAATGAGATTTTTCCGGGGGCAAGCCTTGCCACCAAACCACAAGATTTGAAATATAAGGGTGAAGAAGCCCTATGTGAAATAGGCGACAATAACAGCATCCGCGAAAACGTAACCATATCACGGGGAACGGCATCGACAGGTACCACTATTGTGGGTAATAACAATCTGTTGATGGAAAATATGCACCTGGCTCACGATTGTGTTTTGGGAAACAATACTATCATTGGCAATTCCACCAAGTTTGCCGGAGAAGTGGTGATAGACGACAATGCCATTATCAGTGCGGTAGTGCTGTGTCATCAGTTCTGCAGGATTGGAGGATATGTGATGATACAAGGCGGTTGTCGATTCAGTCAAGATATCCCACCCTATATCATAGCTGGCAAGGAACCCATTCGATATGCGGGAATCAACCTTGTTGGGCTTCGCCGTCAGGGCTTTAGCAATGAACTTATCGACCACATACATAAAGCCTATCGGCTGTTGTATAGTAAGGGAGTGATCGCCGAGGGGCTTCAGGAGATTAAAAACAATATGCAAATAACTCCGGAAATACAATACATCATTGATTTTGTATCATCGTCCAAGAGAGGCATCATCAGATAACAGAGAGCTTATGTAAACATATAATAGTTAGAAGTGAGTACAACCAGTAAACTTCTAACTATTCTTTTTTTGTATAAGTAGCAGTCTTTCTCACATCAATATTATATATGCTATGAAAAACCTTATTGTAGTTCTTGGTCCAACAGGCGTTGGCAAAACCGAACGATGTTTGCATATAGCTGAACAATACAGTTCCCCTATTATCAATGCCGACTCCCGACAAATATTTGCCGAACTGCCTATTGGCACTGCTGCTCCAACCGTTATGCAGCAGCAACGTGTAAAACATTATTTTGTGGGCAATCATCATATTGATGATTATTATTCGGCAGCTATGTATGAGCAGGATGTGATCAACCTGCTTGGGGAACTATTTAAGAAACAAGACGTGATTGTAATGTCAGGTGGTTCGATGATGTATATTGACGCTGTGTGTAAGGGAATAGATGATATCCCGACCGTCGACAAAGCCACAAGGGCTATCTTGAAGGAAAGACTAAGCAAAGAAGGATTACCTTCTCTATTAAAAGAACTTATGAAACTCGATCCAGAGTACTGGGAGATAGTGGATCGACAAAATCCGAGAAGAGTGATTCACGCTTTGGAAATTTGCCATATCACCGGAAAAACCTATACGTCATTCCGTAAAAACACCGAAAAAGAAAGACCATTTAATATTATTAAAATAGGACTTAATCGGCCACGCGAAGAACTATACGACAGAATTAACGGACGGGTGCTCAAAATGATGGAACTCGGATTAGAAGAGGAAGCGCGCAAGGTGTATCCACGGAGGGAACTGAATGCCCTCAACACTGTAGGTTACAAAGAAATGTTTGCCTACATGGATGGTGCTATTTCCCGTGAGGAAGCTATAAGACAAATACAATCGAACACACGACGGTATATGAGGAAGCAACTCACATGGTTTAAAAAAGATGAGTCAACACAATGGTTTTCGCCGGATAATATTGAAGATATCTTAAATTGTATTGACAAAGACATACTATAATATAGTATTTTAGTAAATTTGCACTAAAACATCTACCTCATAAAGTCACAGCAATCATAAAAGGAAGCATGACATGAAAAAGATAAATAAATTTTTGAATTGGATTTGGCGTAAGATCATAAACTTCTGGCCTTGGTATAAAAAACTATACAAGGGTCGTGCATGGTACACCAAGACAATAGTAGCCATTGTTTCCTTCATCATAATTTTTATAATATATCTTGGAGCAGTAGACCTTAACTTGTTCTGGCTATTTGGCAAGAGTCCTGGTTATTTCTCTGGCATCATGGACCCACAGACCAGCCAGGCATCTGAAATATACAGTGCAGATGGGAAGCTCATAGGAAAGTATTTTAATGAAAACCGAACGCCCGTAAAATTTGAGGAGGTGAATCCTGCATTCTTCAAAGCTCTCGTTGCCACAGAGGATGCACGTTATTATAGTCGTCCACGGGGCATGGCTATTGACGTGATGGGTATTCTCGCAGCAATGAAAGACGCAATATTGCATCACGAAGGGCGCGGAGCTTCGACGATATCACAACAGCTGGCGAAGAATATGTTTCGTGTTCGTTCGCAATATTCCACAGGCCTTTTGGGAAAAATACCAGGTCTTAAAATCCTGATTGTCAAAAGCAAAGAATGGATTATTGCCACGAAGCTGGAAACAGTATTTGATAAGGAAGAGATTCTAACCATGTACGCTAATACCGTTGACTTCGGTTCTAACGCTTATGGTATCAAAACAGCTGCCAAGACTTACTTTGACA
>CAYVGR010000176.1:0-5842 GCA_964450065.1 uncultured Prevotella sp.
TCCAATACCGAATAATGCGTGTGAACATGCAAATGAACAAAATCTTCCATTCAGTCTTTATTTATTAGGTGTAAAGTTACTGCTAAATTACGATATAGCCAAAAGAATGTTCTAAAAACGTTGTTGTTTAAATAAAAACCATTACCTTTGCAAGCAATCGAGTACACCCTTTTTAATCATGGGCAAGAGAATAAAAAAATTAAAGAAGATACACATACACCGTGAGGGGACCAGCACGCTCTTTTTCGGTTTTTTATCCATTATTATTATAGCTGCCGGCTTATGGTTTGCCTTTGATACAAAATGGCCGTTTATAGCCTTTTTAGTAGTATCGGGGATAATCTATGCTCTCGCCATCAATTTTTATCAATGTCCTATACGGTATTTCAAAGGCGAAGATACCGACAAAATTGTCGTAGCACCGGCTGATGGCAAGATTGTAGTAATCGAAGAGGTTGATGAAAATGAATATTTTCACGACAAGCGTCTCATGATAAGCATCTTTATGAACATCACCAATGTTCATGCCAATTGGTTTCCAGTGGACGGGAGAGTCAAGTTCGTGCGTCACCGGAAGGGCAATTTCCATAAAGCCTGGCTGCCTAAGGCCAGTGAGGAGAACGAGCGCGCCGACACCATGATAACCACCGACCACGGGGTAGACGTGCTTTGCAGACAGGTTGCCGGAGCCGTGGCCCGTCGCATTGTGACATACGCCAAGGAGGGCGAAGACTGCTACATCGACGAGCATCTTGGGTTTATCAAACTCGGTTCGCGCGTAGACGTGTTCCTGCCAGTGGATAGCGAGGTGTGTGTCAAGATGGATCAAAAGACCGTAGGCGACCAAACCATCATCGCCCGTCTGAAATAAGCTCCCCTCTCCTACTTTCTAAGACGATGAACATCAAGAAAAATATCCCCAATACCATTACTTGTTGCAACCTCGTCTCGGGTTGCATCGCCACTTGTTTCGCTTTTTTCCATGAGCCGAAAACAGCTTTGGTGTTTATTATCATCGGTGCCATTTTCGACTTCTTCGACGGCATGGCAGCCCGCTTGCTTCGCGTGTCATCACCTATCGGCAAGGAACTCGACTCCCTGGCCGACGTTATCACCTTTGGCGTGGCTCCATCGACCATAATTTTTTCTCAGCTGTTGGTCATGGATTATCCTTCGTTTCTCCAGCCTGTGTCCGATTATGTACCTTTTGTGGCCTTCGTCATGGCAGCGTTTTCGGCTCTCCGTTTGGCCAAGTTCAACCTTGACGAGCGCCAAAGTCTGGGATTCATCGGGCTGCCCACACCGGCCAACGCCCTGTTCTGGGGAGCACTCATCGTAGGTGCACACACCTTCTTCGAAATGTCGTCAGCCATGTTGTTGCTGCTCATACTCATGATGTTTGTGAGCTGCTACCTGCTCATAGCCGAAATTCCAATGTTTGCCCTGAAGTTCAAGCAATGGGGCTGGAAAGGCAACGAGGTAAAATACATCTTCCTGCTATCGTGCATTCCCCTGCTCATCATTTTTAAGATTTCGGCCTTTGCCATCGTCATCGCATGGTATGTTGTCCTTTCAGTAGCTGTCAACATCTACAACAAAAGTCGACACTCAGCCGATTACGCATCAAGAAAAGGAGCTGAACAATGATTTTAAAAATCTTCTTACTTGTTCTTTTCCTTATTATCGCCATGTTTGGTTTGGTAGCGATAATATTACGCCGTTTGTTCCACCAATTAGGTTTGGACACGATTTTCAATTTGTTCAGAGGGCAGGCGGCGCACAATCAGCATACTCAACAAAAATCGTCAGGGCAAGCCAAACAACGCAGACGACAAACCAAAACGTCATCGGGCGACATCATCATTGACCGTAGGTCCTCTAAGGAAATGAATCAAAAGATCTTCCACAAAAACGAAGGAGAGTATGTAGATTTTGAAGAGGAATAGTTGTTAACTATCTGTATATTTCTTGACAAACACCCTCCAATGCTTCGCATATTTTAAAAAGATTTTACTTCAGCCTGAAATACGAGAATTTTGCCAAAGTTTATAATCCCCTAACAATCAGCTGTTTAACAAAACAAGCCTTGCGTCATCATTTTTATCGACTGTGGTTGAATATCGATTGGCAAGACGATTAAGCCCTACACACACTGCAACAAAGCTTTAGTCGCACTGTCATAAAGCCCTAACCACAGTGTCATCAAATGTTTATCGCAACGGTTCAGAAATTTTCTTGCCGTTCCGTTGGAAAACGATGCCCAAAACATGGCGCGTTTTTCTCTAAATGCTCCGAAAACTATCACCGGAAAATCGTTATTTTATTTTGACAAACAGATGTGGCATGATAGAGAAGCAGCACGAGCTTTCAGCTGCTTGGTATTCCTTTCTCCTTTTTCCATCAGCCCTCGTGGCTCGATTTTTGAAACCAGAATTGCACAACACTTATATTTTTTGTCTTATATCAATTCCAAAAATTTGGAGAAAAAGGAGAATTCGCATACCTTTGCACGCTCAAAAAATTAATGAATTTATTTAACTGGTTATGAACATGAAGAAAACGACTAAAAAGTTCGCCCTCTGGGGCTTCATTCTCACTCTCGCCTTGCCGGTGCAAGCCCAAGACGATCTGTCAGCTCTATACGGAACCTATGCCGGCTCCATGTCGACCACGGTTTACTCCGAAGAAAACCCCGGTGGAATTGCGTTAGCGTCAAAAAATGTGAGCTTTGACCTATCCAAAGGCAAGGATAACTTTTATACATTAACACTGAAAGGATATTCCATGGCCAACAAACATTATTTCGCCGATATTCCACTCACCGACAACTATATTATTAAGAATGGTACAGATTGGATCATAGAGCAAGAGAACAACGTTCAAGGACAGTATCCTACGTCAGACGGTAAGTATCTCGCAACTTTTACCTTCTCCATACCTACCCTGGATTCTAACAGAATTTTAGCTACCGGACAGATGCAACTAACTCTCATCGTCTTCTATAATGAAGTCAAGATAGAACATGTGTTCAAGGGGAAAAAAGCAGACAGGACAACCGGCATTAACAACGTTGCCGCGCGCAGCCAAGAGCCTCTGGTTTACTACGACCTGCAGGGACGCAGGGTGGAGAAGCCCGGTCGCGGCATCTACATCGTAAACGGAAAGAAAAAAGTCATGTAGGGGTACCCCCAATAGGCTTTGAAGGGTATTTTGTTCCCCCCACCTTATTGATTTATTACCAGAAAACACTTCGTCCTGATGACAGGCTCCGTAAGCGTTGTATAGCAAATTCCCTTATGATTTGTTGCCACAACGCTTAACATCTTCATACCACACAGCCACTCCCCCCCATAGGAAAACCTTTTTCTCTGAGCCAAGGTTGGTTTGCTGTTACAACATAGAACATTTGTCTCTATCACCTGTTACTGACACGCGTGGATTAAAATAAATAAAGCAAACAAAAGATTTGATATCCCGCAAAAAGTCGTATCTTTGCATTGTCATTTTGACAAAAACAAAACAATGAATAAAAAATACTTGTTGTTATTGCTGTCCGGCATCATCATGTTTGCCTGTAAAGACAAGAAATCCCAGCCTATAACTCCACAGGAAGACTCCCAAGCCAAACAGATGCTGCAAGGAATTTGGATCAATGAGGATAATCAGAGTGTGGCTTTTCGGGCGAAGGGCGACACCATATTTTATCCGGACAGCACAATTCAGCCTGTTCGTTTTCAGATATTCAAGGACACCCTTGTCTTGCATGGATTGAACAACGTAAAGTATCCTATCATACGTCAAACTGAGCATCTATTTATATTTCGCAACCGGAATGGTGAAGAAGTTACGCTTACCCTCAGCTCCGATGTTGAAGACGAGTCTTTCTTCTTCAACAAACACCCCAAGCCCCTTAATCAGAATCAACTAATCAAACGTGACACAGTTGTCACCTACGAGGGCGAGCGCTACCATTGCTATGTGCAGGTCAACCCCACCTCTTACAAAGTGGGCAAAAGCTCATATAACAACGAGGGAGTGGAGGTATATAACTTTTACTATGACAACATCGTCAACCTGCACGTTTTTCACGGTAGCAGCAAGTTGTTTTCAAGCGATTTTCACAAAAAAGATTTTAGCTCTCAAGTGCCTCGCGAGTTTCTTGAAAAGGCAGTGTTCAGCGACCTGACTTTCAGGGCTATAGACAACAACGGGGTTCACTACACCGCCTCACTTGTTATCCCCGACTCCATGAGTAGTTTTGAGGTAGAGGTAACGGTGAGCTTCGGTGGAGAACTGAAGATGTCGATAAGCTAAGCCGTATGTACCCTGCATGCCCAACCGGTATGAACAGAAAAACATTACAGTTCTTTTTATGGGCAAAAACGAAGCGGTAAAATCATGGTTATTTATTGTGCAAAAGGCTCTTACACTGTTGAAGAATCATGGGCTCAACGGAAGGCATGAATAGTGTCTGTAAAATAGCTGGGCGCAATAAGTTTTGTTTTCATTTTTTTCGTAACCAAGCCTTGTTTCATTGATATTATTTTATTATCTTTGCAATCAATGATCGAACTCGATAGACATATAGAGATATTGCTCCTCAACAGCGATTGCGTCATTATTCCCAATTTTGGCGGATTCATGGCACATTATGTTGAGGCTAAAAAAGAAGAGAGAGAGTACACCTTTCTCCCACCTATGCGTACTATCGGATTCAATCCCAAGCTAACGCTCAACGACTCGTTGTTGGCTCAATCGTATGTTGAGGTTTATGACATAAGCTATCCTGACGCCATTGCCCGAATAGAAGATGAAGTGCGTGAACTAAAACAGCATCTAAATAACGATGGCCAATACGAGATGAACAGCATCGGGACCTTGAAGCTCAACAGAAACGGCAGCTACGAATTTGAACCTTGCAGGGCAGGTCTTCTTACACCTTCTCTTTATGGCCTGAGCTATTTCGAATTCAAGACTTTGGCTCAACTCGAAAAAGAACATGCCAGCCAAAGGCAGGAAAAACACCCAGTTGAGACAAAAATCGTAGAACATCCTGCGATACACAGCACAGCGGAAGAGCCTGAAAACATGGCCAACGACGAGGTTCAAGAGGGCAGCAAGCTCACCGCACTATGGCGTAACATTGCCGTTGCGTGTATTGCATTTATCATTTTTTTGCTCATCCCCGCTCCGCTTGCCAACAACAATTCAAATGTTACCCAAAGCAAGATCAACACAAACTTGCTGGAATATGTAATGCCTAAGGAGGCTACGACAGGTTCTGACCAAATTGAGAAAGTTGTAAGAGCTACCAAGAAAGCAGAAGCAAAAACACCTCAGGCAAAGGAAGAAACAGTTGTCCAAGACAAAACAAAGTCAGGTTTCACCATCGTCTTGGCAAGTAGGGTGAGTCCGAAAAATGCCACTACCTATGTTAAAGCACTTCGCCAAAAAGGTATGACCGATGCAAACGTCTATACAAAAAACAAACGGACAAAGGTAGTGTATGGCAACTATGCATCACAAACAGATGCTTATAATATTCTGAACAAATTCCATGACCATGAGGAATTTAAGGATGCATGGGTAATGAAATATTAATGAGCAGATGAAACGAATACGCTGTCCTAAGTGTAACAATTATATCACCTTCGACGAGACGAGCTATCAGGCTGGCCAAGTACTTGCTTTCACGTGCCCACAATGTAATAAGAAGTTTGGCATCCGACTTCCCGGAGTGCCCAAGCAGGAGGTTGCGGAATCCGATTCGGAAGAGTCGGGACCCGAAGTTTTTGGTTATCTTCATGTTATAGAGAACGTGTTTCATGACAAGCAGGTTATC
>CAYVGR010000177.1:0-3315 GCA_964450065.1 uncultured Prevotella sp.
ACAGACGAAAACATCAGGCACCTGAGTGACATGGAACACGTCAGGACTCGCCCTGGTATGTATATCGGCCGATTGGGCGATGGCAATTTGCCGGAAGATGGTATTTATGTTCTTCTCAAAGAGGTTATCGACAACTCTATCGATGAGTTCAAGATGAACGCCGGCGACAGGATAGAGGTTGATATCGACGAGAACCTGCGTGTCAGCGTCAGAGACTATGGGCGAGGCATTCCCCAGGGCAAGTTGGTGGAGGCTGTTTCTGTCCTCAATACCGGTGGTAAGTACGACTCCAAGGCCTTCAAGAAGAGTGTGGGGCTGAACGGAGTGGGTGTGAAGGCAGTGAATGCGCTGAGTGCCTGTTTCAAGGTTAAGAGTTATCGGGAAGGTAAAGTGCGTGAGTTGAGATTTGAGAAAGGCCAGCTCATGGACGACAAGACATCGAAAAGCAAGGATGAAAACGGTACGTTTATCTTTTTTGAACCCGATAATACGCTGTTTAAGAACTATAGTTTTCGTGATGAATATGTGGAAACGATGCTCCGAAACTATACCTATTTGAACTCCGGACTGACCATTATGTACAACGGACGACGCATTAAGAGTCGCAATGGACTGGAGGATTTGCTCAACGATAATATGACGGTGGACGGCCTTTATCCTATTGTGCATGTGAAAGGAGAGGACATCGAGGTGGCCTTCACTCACACCAACCAGTATGGCGAGGAGTATCACAGCTTTGTGAACGGCCAGCATACCACTCAGGGCGGCACGCATCAGAGTGCGTTTAAGGAACATATTGCCAAGACAATCAAGGAGTTTTTCGACAAGAACTATGAGTATTCTGATATTCGAAACGGCTTGGTGGCAGCCATTGCCATTAATGTAGAGGAGCCGGTGTTCGAAAGTCAGACCAAGATTAAGCTCGGCTCCACACTTATGGCACCGGGCAGTGAGACTATCAATAAGTATATCGGCGATTTTCTCAAGCGTGAGGTGGACAACTTTTTACACATCCACAAGGAGGACGTGGCCGACATTTTGGAAAGTAAAATCAAGGAAAGTGAACGCGAGCGCAAGGCTATGGCCGGAGTGACTAAGCTGGCTCGGGAACGTGCCAAGAAAGCAAGTCTGCACAATCGTAAGCTGCGCGACTGTCGCATTCATTTCTGTGATGCAAAGGACGACCGCAAGGAGGAAACCTCAATCTTCATCACCGAGGGTGACTCGGCCAGTGGAAGTATTACCAAAAGCCGCGATGTGAACACGCAGGCAGTGTTCTCTTTGCGTGGCAAACCGCTCAATTCCTTCGGTCTGACCAAGAAGGTGGTCTATGAGAATGAGGAGTTTAACCTGCTCCAAGCAGCCCTCGACATAGAGGAAGGGCTTGACAATCTGCGATACAACAAGGTGATAGTGGCCACTGATGCCGATGTAGACGGCATGCATATCCGACTTCTCATCATCACGTTCTTCCTCCAGTTCTTCCCCGAACTTATCAAAAAGGGGCACGTCTTCGTGCTCCAGACACCATTGTTCCGCGTACGAAACCGGCGCACGAAGATCAAAAACAAGAAGATAATCGCTGAGGCTGATGCACGCCTGGGCAAGGGAGAGAAGAAGAACGACTTCATCACTTGGTATTGTTATACGGACGACGAGCGCATAGAAGCCATATCGGCACTTGGCCCCGACCCGGAAATTACACGTTTTAAGGGCTTGGGAGAAATCTCGCCCGAGGAGTTCGCCCATTTCATCGGTCCTGATATGCGGTTGGAACAGGTAACGCTTCATAGGAACGACCAAGTGCAGAAGCTCCTTGAATACTACATGGGCAAGAACACTATGGAGCGCCAAAACTTCATCATCGACAATTTGGTGATAGAGGAAGACATTGCAGATATGGAGGAACAGAATGCTGATTCTGATGTGGTTCTTGACCAAAAGAGTATCAAAGAAAATGTTAACATCCAATGATTTGGGAAGATTCATTGAAACATTGGTCAAAATGATCAATCAATTAGAGGAAAAAAAATGACAAAACAACTGCATAAGGTAATCTTCTTTTTACCTTTTTACCTTTTTAGTTTTTTACCTTTGCAAGCTCAACTTCGGCTCGACTTCGGCTCGAAGTCTCCGCTCCGCAAGCTCCAAATGGCCGAGATGGCCATCTCCAACCTTTATGTCGACTCCGTAGATGAGCAGAAATTGGTGGAGGATGGCATCCGCGGGATGTTGGATAAACTGGATCCACACTCCTCGTACACTACCGCCAAGGAAACCAAGGCCATGAGCGAGTCGCTCAACGGCTCGTTTGAAGGCATTGGAGTGCAGTTTAATATGCAAGACGATACCTTGTTGGTGATACAGCCTGTGGTGAACGGTCCTTCTGAGAAGGTGGGTGTTATGGCCGGCGACCGCATTGTGATGGTGAACGACACGGCTATTGCAGGCGTCAAGATGCCACGTGATGAAATCATGAAACGGCTGCGTGGAAAGAAAGGCACCGAGGTGAAATTAGGCGTTGTGAGACGAGGCATTACGGATATGCTGACCTTCACCGTGATCCGTGATAAGATTCCGGTGAAGACGATCGACGGCTATTACATGATTCGTCCGGGCATTGGATATATCCGGATCGGGAGTTTTGGGGCAACAACTTACAAAGAATTCATGACCAGTGTGCGGGAACTCCAGGATAAGGGGATGAAGGATTTGATTCTCGATTTACAGGATAACGGAGGCGGATACTTGCAGGCAGCCGTGCAAATAGCCAATGAGTTCTTGCAGGAAAACGACCTTATCGTCTACACCAAGGGTCGCAAGATGCGTCGACAGGAATACCGCGCCAAAGGCAATGGGAAGCTTCTCACGGGCAAGGTAATCGTGCTTATCAACGAATTTTCCGCTTCAGCCGCAGAGATTGTTACCGGATCCATTCAGGATCAAGATCGGGGCACAGTGGTAGGACGTCGCAGTTTTGGCAAGGGATTGGTGCAGCGCCCGGTCGACTTTCCCGACGGCAGCATGATGCGCCTCACTATTGCCCATTATTTCACGCCTTCCGGACGGTGCATCCAAAAACCATACAAGAAAGGAGATAAGAAAGACTACGACATGGAACTGGACGACCGATACAAGCATGGTGAGTTGTATTCGGCAGACAGCATCCATTTTGACGACTCGCTGAAATACTACACGCTGCGCAAACATCGCACGGTGTATGGCGGAGGAGGTGTGATGCCCGATGTGTTTGTGCCGCTCGACACCACCCAATACACCAAGCTGTATCGTCAGCTGGCTGCCAAAGGCATTGTG
>CAYVGR010000177.1:3415-5759 GCA_964450065.1 uncultured Prevotella sp.
CAGGTGATGAATGAACGGAACGACATCGTGATGCGTGCCGTGGAGGAGATGAAAAAATAGAAAGATGCGCTTAGCTTTGGGCCTGCATTTGTTTTAGCAAGGCAAGAGCCTTCTCTTCGTTGGCTTCCATAATCTCGCGTTCTCCGGGTCCTTTGTCGTTAATGCCACAGAGATGGAGTATGCCGTGAATGATGACGCGGTTGAGCTCGTCAGCATAATCCTTGTGGAACAATTCAGCATTGCTCCGCACTGTGTCAAGGGAGATAACGAGATCGCCACTGATAACATCCCCCTCATCGTAGTCGAAGGTAATGATATCTGTGTAATAGTCGTGTCCGAGATATTGGATATTGGTTTCCAATATCTTGTCATCGTTAACAAACATATATCCGATGTCGCCCACGCGCTTGCCGTAGGTGGCTGCCACGGCCTTGATCCATGCCGTGGTTTCCCGATGCTTGATGTCCGGTAGCTCAACGCCGTCTGCTTGATACGTAATCATGTGCTTATTATTCTTATTATTGCTTTTATACTATTTCCCTCTTCCCTTTTCTCTCTTCATTCTTCCCTCTTCATTCTTCATTCTTCATTCTTCCCTTTCCCTTCTTCCCTTCTTCCCTTCTTTTCGGCAGCATCCATGATGCGTCTTTGTGGAAATAGACCAGTTGGCGATAGGCGCTGGAGGAGATGGCGGTGAGTGTCGGGTCGGCATAAAGCAGGAGAGTCTCCACGTTTCCGAGGCGCTTGTTGTATTCGGCTTGGTCGCGTTCGAATTCGAAGTCTTTAACCGAGCGCACACCACGCACTATGAATTGTGCTCCCATACGCTGCGCAAGGTCTATGGCGAAGTCGGAATAGGGCTCTACGGATACGCGAGGCTCATCGGCATAGAGATTGCGGATGGCGTCGATGCGTTGCTCGGGAGAAAACATGGTGTGCTTGTCAGGGTTGATACCCACACCGATAACCAGTTTGTCGACAAGCCGAAGCGTACGCTTCACGATGTCGGCATGCCCGATGGTGAAGGGGTCGAAAGTGCCAACGAATAGGGCTGTGGGGAGAGTAGGGGACTGTTGCATGTGAAAAGTATTGGTGGTTGCTGCCAAGTTTGAAAACCGCTGGACAGTGAGAGAGATGGACTACGGATAGGCAAACGACGGAAACAAGGTGCTTAGGGGAAATTCTTAACCTCTCTCAAAGTGGATAGGAAAACTTTTGGGAGGATTGAGGAGATCTTAAAACAACTCTTGCTGCATCACGTTGCTATTGTAGAGGTTGCGGCCGAGGTGGTCGTATGCCAAAGGGGTGGCCATGCGTCCGCGTGGCGTTCGTTTGATAAAGCCCTCCATGATGAGGAAAGGTTCGTACACCTCCTCCACCGTCCCTGCGTCCTCGCCTATGGCGGTGGCAATGGTCGATATGCCCACGGGTCCTCCGCTGAACTTGTCGATAATGGTCGTGAGTATTTTGTTGTCTGTTTCGTCGAGGCCGTATTGGTCGATGTTGAGAGCTTGCAACGACAACTGAGCGATGTCGGTGGTAATGGTGCCGTTGCCTTTTACTTGTGCGAAGTCGCGCACGCGTCGCAACAAACTGTTGGCAATACGGGGCGTGCCACGACTGCGGCGTGCAATCTCTGTAGCGGCTTCGTCGTTGATGGGCACCTTGAGGAGCTGAGCCGAACGTAGAATGATACGCTTCAACGTGTCAGGATCGTAGTATTCCAGATGCATGTTGATGCCGAAGCGCGCGCGCAGCGGTGCCGTGAGCATCCCCGAACGGGTGGTGGCACCGATGAGCGTAAACGGGTTCAGGTCTATCTGAATGCTACGTGCCGACGGCCCCTTGTCTATCATAATATCTATGCGATAGTCCTCCATGGCAGAGTATAGATACTCTTCCACCACCGGTTGCAGGCGGTGAATCTCGTCGATAAACAACACGTCGCTGGGCTCGAGCGAAGTCAGGATGCCCGCAAGGTCGCCCGGCTTATCGAGCACAGGCCCTGAGGTAATCTTGAAGCCTACGCCCAGTTCGTTGGCAATGATGTTGCTCAGCGTGGTCTTTCCCAGTCCCGGAGGACCGTAAAGCAGCGTGTGGTCGAGTGGCTCGCCACGGTATTTGGCGGCTTCGACGAAGACCTGCAAGTTCTCCACCACCTGCTGCTGACCGTTGAAATCGCCGAAACAGACTGGGCGGAGTGCATTTTCAAATTCCGTTTCGCTGGATGTGAGTCGCTCGTCCCTGATGTCAAAGTCTTCTGCCATTCGTATGTTTTTGATGCAAAGATACTTAAAAAGATTGGAGATAGTGGTCAATGTTGTTCTAAATAAATTGAATAATG
>CAYVGR010000178.1:0-5591 GCA_964450065.1 uncultured Prevotella sp.
TTCCGGTGGTCATGTTGCCCCATTGGTCGTTGCCTCCGAGCTGCAAGCGCACGCCATTGTTCTGGTATAGGTGGAGAAAGTCGTAGCCCTGGAGCAGCTGATAAGTGAACTCGGTGAAGCTCAGGCCGTCTCGGGCTGTACCATTGAGACGTTGCTGCACACTCTCCTTGGCCATCATGTAGTTCACGGTGATGTGCTTTCCCACGGTGCGTGCAAAGTCGAGGAAGGTGAAATCCTTCATCCAGTCGTAGTTGTTTACCAGTTCTGCCTTGTTGGGCTCGTCGCCGTCGAAGTCCAGGAACTTGGCACACTGCTTCTTGATGGCCTCTTGGTTGTGGTATAATGTTTCGGAATCGAGCAGGTTGCGCTCTTGGCTTTTGCCCGAAGGGTCGCCGATCATGCCTGTGGCTCCACCTACGAGGAGATAGGGCTTGTGGCCGCAACGCTGCAGGTGGCGCAGCATCATGATGCCGCAGAGGTGGCCGATGTGTAGGGAGTCGGCGGTGGGGTCGGTGCCGAGATAGGCTGATACCATATTCTTCATGAGGTATTCTTCGGTGCCTGGCATTATCTGAGCCAGCATACCGCGCCATTTCAATTCTTCGACAAAATTTTTCATTTTTATAAAATAGTTGGTTGGGTTGAGCCTGATGAGCCTGACGGCACCATGAGGCATATTCAAAATGATGGGGCGCCTTACGGACAACTTACGGAACCGGGTCGTACCCGCTTCCACCCCAGGGGTTGCATCTTAGTATTCGCCATATCGCCAGTGCCAGTCCCTTAATGGGTCCGTGTTTGATCAAGGCTTGGCGGGCATATTCAGAGCAAGTGGGCGTGAATCGACAGGAGGGTGGGGTGTAGGGGGTGATGAACTTTTGGTAAAATACAATGGGCTGTATCAGCAGCCAAGCCAAGGCATGAGCCACGGCATGCAGTATTTTTTTTAGAGTACTCATTGCTGCTGTTCTTCCTTCTGCAGGCGCTCGTCGATTCGCTGCAGTAGATTGATTACCTTGTCTTCTACCTCTCTGCTTCCGCGCAGCTGGTTGTCGAGCCATATAAAGGCCATGGCTATTCCGTAATCGGCCACGATAGACTTGTGTTTCCGATAAGCCTCACGTACCTGACGTTTTACCCTGTTGCGCTTCACCGCATGTTTGAAATATCGCTTCGGAACGCTGACCAGCATCTTGGCTTTCGGCCTTGCCGAGGTTTCAGAAGCACTGTTTTCTGCTGTTTTCTGCTCCTCCGGCAGAGACATGTACACAACTCGTAGGGGGAAGGCCGACATTGAACGACTTCGGCCTCCTAAGAAAAGGGAGTCTATTGTTTTCTTGCTATAGATTCGCTCCGCCTTGTGCAATGTGGAGGGAAGTGCAGGCATTATAATGGGTTATTTCTCTTTTTGCTCTTTTTTGAGGAAGTTTTCCAATGCGCTGAACATCGAGGGATGTTCCTTGGTGCCTCCGACGAGCGCAGGTTTAAGTCCTGCTTCCTCGATGGCCTTGCCTGTAGCAGGACCAAAGGCACCAAACTTCAGTTTTCCTTGTTTTACATTTGGGAAGGCTTTCGTAAGATATTCCACTCCTGTTGGAGTTGAAAAAATGAGCATGTCGCAATCGAATTTATCAACTTCCTCTTGTGTAAAGTCGTTGCTTATGGTGCGATACATCACGCATTCTGTATGGTTAAGGCCTTTGGCGTCGAGCTTATCCTTGATGTCATCGTTGTGGACGCTGCTCAGCGGAACTAAGAATTTTTCGTTCTTGTGCTTCACCATAGTGGGCAGTAAATCGTCAATCTTTCCCGTGTTTCCGAAGAAAATTTTACGTTTGCGATATTGCACATACTTCTGGATATATAGAGAGATGGTCTCAGTCACACAGAAGTATTTCATGTCCTCGGGAATGGTGAGACGTAGTTCCTTGGCAAGCTTGAAATAGTTGTTGATGGCATGCCGTGAAGTAAATACAACAGCTGTATGAGAAAGAATACTTACTTTTTGCTGGCGAAACTCTTTTGCAGTAAGACCTTCAACCTTGATGAATGGGCGGAAAACAAACTCTACGCCGTATTTTTTCTCGAGATCGTAATAAGGTGATTTATCATTAGCCGGTTTCGGCTGTGATACCATGATCTTCTTTATCATCTTTTGTACTAAAAATTAACTTTCAAATAATCGTCGAGGAAGACGAGCACACCCCATAGAATGCCAAGGGGTACCACTTCAAAGGCACAAAAGTACAAAAAACTTTGCATAAAGTCAGTGTTTTTTTTGAAAAAGATAATATATGTCTTGTAAAAGGACAGCAGTTTGGCCAAAATGACAACTGTCAGGGTGCAAATAACAGTGGTCTCGATAGAAAAATTGAAGTAGGCATGGAGCATCACAAAAGGGAAAAGGGCTATGCCTTCGGTGGCTGTGAGAAACAATCCAAACTTGGTCCAATGTTCGTTTTTTTTCCTATCAAAAAACACCCATCCCGCGAAGTTGTATAGCAGTGTTTTGGCTAACAGGTATATGATGATAATGCTTGTGTAAATTCCAATAATGAGGTGTTGTGGCAGTTCTGACGTGCCATTGTCCAGGGTTTTGGAGTAGAAGAAGAATATCAGGGCAAAGAGAAGGCTTGCCTGGAGAAGCAGGAAAGAGAGGAATCTCAGTTCGCTACCGGTTTCCTTAATGGCGGTTGTACCTTCCCGTTGGGTGTGAAAGAAATTTTTGATGTGTCGTTGTATGAAGTTTCCGCTCTGTGCAATCGACACCGTGGCCAGGATAAAACAGCCCAGGAGAATGGATGTGATGAGGTTGTCGTTGGAAATGTTATAGGGAATTGGGTCGCCCGAAACACCTTGACGATACACTGCTTGCTCTGGTTTGTATACAGAATCAGGCTGTACCAGAGACTTGCTGTGGTACATGGGCTTATCCAAAGTGAATCCAGAGTGCTTGTCGGCTTTACCCAAAGGAGTTTTCATGGGGTTGGGACGCTTGCTCCAATCCACTTGGGGGAACTTATAGTTAGCCCTAATTGCCGAGTCTTGCTGCCATGGAGTGGCAGTCTTGGGAAGTCGGCTTATAATTTGATAAGGCGTATGATAGCCGGAATGGGAGTGGACAGAATCCTTGGTAGAGGTTTCTGCGGCGGGGGATGAGGTTATGGAGAGAGAGTCTTGCTGGGTCATGAGATGAGGGAAAATGATGGCTACTGCCGAGCAGTAGCCTGCGGAACCAAAGGGGAGAGGCAGGGAAGCCCCAACCTTATAGGTTGAAGGCTTTCCTGATTCGTTCCGTTTGGTCGAGCTTCTCCCATGTGAAGAGTTCTATTTCCACGGTCTTTGATTCATGGTAAAGGCTGGTGAACGTCTTGCTTACCATTTGGTTCTTCCGGCCCATGTGACCGTATGCTGCAGTCTCGAAATACATGGGTTGGCGCAGCTTGAGCATGCATTCAATGGCCTTGGGACGCAGATCGAACAACTCCTCTATCTTGCGGGCGATCTCTGCGTCGGATTCTTTCACATGGCTTCGGCCATACGTGTTGACATATACACTTACAGGCTCTGCCACACCAATAGCGTATGCGAGCTGCACAAGCATTTCGTCGGCTACGCCTGCGGCCACCATGTTCTTGGCGATGTATCGTGCAACGTATGCAGCGCTGCGATCTACCTTGCTTGGATCCTTGCCCGAGAAAGCTCCGCCACCATGTGCTCCACGGCCTCCATAGGTGTCTACAATAATCTTGCGACCGGTAAGCCCTGTGTCTCCATGTGGTCCGCCGATTACAAACTTTCCTGTTGGGTTTACCAGATATGTGATATCATCATTAAACAGCGCACGTAGTTTGTCTCCGGCTGCAGCCTTGACACGTGGCATCATAATATTAATGACGTCTTCCCTAATCTTGGCAAGCATGGCCTCATCAGCTTCTTGCTGCGCCTCCGGAGTGTCGTTCTCGGGTTCAACAAATGGGTCGTGCTGGGTGGAAACAACGATGGTGTCGATGCGTACGGGCTCGTTGTTGTCGTTATACTCTATGGTTACCTGACTTTTGGAGTCAGGGCGCAGATAAGTCATCTGCTTGCCCTCCTTGCGGATATCAGCCAATGTGCGCATGATGAGGTGTGCCAGGTCGAGCGTGGCGGGCATGTAGTTGTCGGTTTCGTTGCTGGCATAGCCAAACATCATACCCTGGTCGCCTGCTCCCTGTAGTTCGTCTTCCTTGTGCGAAACACCGCGGTTAATGTCGTCACTTTGTTCGTGTATGGCCGTGAGCACACCGCATGAATTATAATCAAACTGGTACTCTGCCTTGCTGTAGCCGGTATGCTTGATGGCTCGGCGTGCTATGGCTTGCAGGTCGATATATTCCTTGGAGCGTACTTCGCCCATAATAATTACTTGTCCGGTGGTAACGAAACTTTCTATGGCACAGTGTGCGGATTCGTCGTAGGCAAGAAATTGGTCGAGAATAGCATCAGATATCTGGTCGGCAACTTTATCAGGATGTCCCTCAGATACTGACTCTGATGAAAATAAATATGACATAAAACTAATTATAATAAGGCTGGCCTGCATGCAAAGCCTGTTGTTATTTATATTCTGAGGGGAAGCCTACGGCAGGATGCAGCCTGCCATAGGCTTGATGATGCAATTTTGTAAATATAATAGGAAAGGGCAAAGGACGTTACTCTTGCGGCAGCATCACAATGCTCACCTTGTTGGAATCCTTGAGGAACTCCTTTACAAATTGTGATATGGATGCCGGGGTAAGTCCTTGCACGATGCTCTTGTAGTTGGTATAGGAGTCGATGCCCATCATGTAGTTCTCCATAATCAGACCGCTCCAGAATCCATTGGTCTTGACGTTGTCATCAATCTGCTTGAGCATCAGCTTTTGGATCTTGGCAAGCATTTCTGCATCGCATTCCTTGGCCAACTTGTGCACTTCCTCGTCCATGATTGTCAAGGCCTCATCTTTCTTTTCAGGCTTCATGGGACAGAAGCCCATGATCTGTGCAATGTGGTAGCCGTCATCAGCAGTGACCATTCCTGCCTGTGCGCCACACGAATAGGCAGCGCTGGCTTCCTCCCGAATTTTCTTGAGATACACCATCGACAATATCTGCCCGGCTACGTTGGCCTTGATAGAACCTTCGAGCGAGTAGGGCATTTTGTGGTTAAACCATGTTATTATGGAGTTAGCCTTGGGTGTTTCCATTTTGCGATAGAAGGTGTTGTCTATGTTTTTGCTTGTCGGTATAGTCATGCGCTTGCCGGTTATGTTCTTTCCCTTTGAGGGTAGCGCACCAAGATATTGGCATATAAGTGGGCGGATAGTTGCCTCATCGTAGTTTCCTACAATTTCAAAAATCCAGCCGTCGGCATTGGCCGTGCGTTCCTTGGCCATGGCGAGAATGCGGTCGAGTTGTATGTCTTTGATGTCCTTGGCTAAGAACGGAGCTTCGCGCCAGCCGTGCCCATAGATAGTTGCCGAGATAGAGTCGCTGAAAGCAGTCTCCGGACTCAGCTCACGGTTCTTCAATCCTAATTCGTATTGCTGAATGATGTTGTTGTAGGAGTC
>CAYVGR010000179.1:0-5580 GCA_964450065.1 uncultured Prevotella sp.
TTGAGATAATGAGCTTTTTCCCAAGCATCAGGCATTCCATCCCCATCACGATCGGTTAACGTTCCCCCCTGTCTTAGTTTCGGCCATCCACCAACCTCCTGTTGACTATTGATGATTCCGTTCACACCAAAAATCGGTTTCCCTGTCATTATCTCATGAATCACCGCCTGATCGTAGCTATCACGACGGTGACTGCATCCCACTTGCTCCAAAATGACACTGGGCAAGTCCTCCACTTCATGCTCATTGATGGGCATAAATTCGAACGGATGTCCTATGAGACATTCTGTTGAGTTCCTACCACCTACCCCTCGACTATTATCAGAATTAATAGCGTCACACCCTTCAACAATGTTTCCTTTTACATAATACAATCCAGTTCCGTCATCTGATACATCCAGAAGATGGGGATATGTGCTGGCGGGTCCTGGTTTGTAATAATTACCGACAAAATTAATTTCACCATACCTTCCTCCACCATATGCAGCTTTGTAACCGTAGTTCCATACCATATTGTTACGGTAGTCTACGTTTTTGGTGTTTTCCACGGATGAGAATCTGGGATTCCGGCTGGAATTGCTGGCCATTAAATTATGATGCCATGTGGCGTTATATCCTCCCCATATACCTCCAAAGCCATGTGCACCTTTTGTATGATGGCTTTTTGACAGACTGTGACTGATCAGACACCATTGTACGGTAAGGTTTGATATTTTGTACAGGGAAAGACACTCGTCTATGCTCCAGCTTGTGCTAATATGATCAATAATGACATCATGCTGACCATACCTACCACCGGTCAGCGCATCATAGTCGTGTGAGTATTTATCACCTAATCTCACCCGAATATATCGAATGATTACATTTGAAGCCAAAATACTCAACGGACAGTCTTTAAGACAGATTCCATCACCGGGCGCACTTTGCCCTGCAATAGTAATAGAGTCGTTGATAATACGCAGCGGGGTCTTTAAGGCAATATTTCCACTTACTTCAAAGATAACAATTCTCGCTCCGGTTTGCTCCACAGCCTCTCGTAATGAGCCGGGGCCATTATCCAGCAAATTGGTAACCTTGATCACCTTTCCACCACGTCCACCCCAGCTGTACTTTCCCCAGCCTTCTGCAGAAGGAAAGGCTAATGAATGTTGGTCGGATGATTTTGAAACGGCACCTGTTCCGTTGACAACAAGTAATAGGAGACATAAATTAAAATAAAATTTAAGCATTACAAAAAGTTTAAGAACTCACCATCTTCTCCCAACCTTTGCGATTAGTAAGAAGATGATAAGTAATTATTTAAAAAACAGAGCTTTTTGAGAATGATGATAACACTGAATCATCCTAAGATTACTTTTTTAATAGAGCGGATGTTGCTGACCAATAAGACCTTTGTTGATGTCCATGATAGCCGATGTGTTCAGTGGGAGAATTTCCACTTGATTTTTTGTCAAACCACGGAAAAGAGAGGTGGTCATCCATGGCTCTATACCGTCGAGTTTGTGGCTGCCGTTTGTGAATCCATTAGTCCCCCAGAGCATGTTCTGCACAATGTATCCATTGGTAGCATATGAAGCTGAATCAGCTTGTGTAATGGGAATCCATTTCATGGCTACGATTTTCTCGTTGAACCCTCCAGGTCGTTCCACCTTGTATGCACCATAGTGGTGCCTAAAGAATTTTTCAAAGCGACCTTCCCCCTGAGCTAATTTAGCCAGTTCGCTTTTGGTCTCCGTTAGTGTTTCAAAGAGAATATTCCAACGACAAAGATCGGTACGCCTCCAGCCCTCGAAGCCTAACTCCAGTTTCCGTTCTTGCTGTATGGCTTTCAGAAATCCATCGTGATCGGTGGGTATATCACCAATTAAGCTGCCGTTGCCATTGAATGCCCTAAGCCGTACCTGTTTCAGTGCATTCACAGCCTCATTGTCGGCACCGATGTTGAGTTCATTTAATGCTTCTGCGTACATTAACAACACATCGGAATACCGAAGTATGGGGAAATCTATTTCCCGAACATTGGCTTTAACACCTACATCATTCTTCCAGTCTACACGAAATTTTCCAATAGTATTGCTTGGCAGTCCATTGAGCCGACGCTCACCTGTTTTATCCTTCGTTCCAGCATATCCGTAATTACAAATAGCAACGTCACGTCGACTGTCACCCTCTGTAAAATCAAAATAATATACCGGATTGGCTATCATTTGTGGGGCAGCTTTCATGTAGATAGTATTGGTGTGACAAAATATGCCATTTGTATATCCAATGTTGAAACTCTTGACCTGAGAGGAGTATTGTCCTACAAGCAGCATATTTTCGTCATCAAACTTTTTCTCCAAAATATTTCTAAAAACGGTTTCGTATTTTGACAAGAGTTTATTCTCACCTTGGTCTATCACGGCTTTACAAGCATTGGCAGCAATCTTATAGAGTTGTCTGATGCGAGCCTCATTATCTCGTTTCGCCATTCTCACCGTAGCGGGGTCGTACGTGTCTAAATCCCATCGCAAAGAATAGCCCGCAGCATATAGAGCAATGCGAGCCAACATGCCGTAAGCTGCATTTTTTGTGAAGCGCTCTGTTTCGCTTTCTACCACATGTTCACTTCTCCAAGAAAGCAGAGTTGTAGCTCGCTGCATGTCGGCTATGATATGGTCGTAAATAGTGTCTCGAGGGGTACGAGAGGAGTAAAAGCTCGAGGCGTCAGCTGTAGGAACGGTAACAAAGGGCACATCACCGAAGAATCTCACCAAGTTGAGATAATTTACAGCACGAATAGCTAAAACTTCGCCAAGCAGATGATTTATTTTTTTCTGCTTTCCAGCATCAGAAGACTTCATGGACTCCAGGTTCTTAATACACACGTTCGTATACTCAATTCCCTGATACATTGTATTGTACAGCCCCGTAGGAGTGTTGGAAGGAGTATAAACGTAATTGGCTATCTGGTTCTTTGAATTGGTTTCTCCTTCTACCGAGAAACATTCGTCGGTACCCATTCCCAACTGATAAAAGAACTCACGATTAAATGTGCTAGCATAACAACCCAATACCGACATTTCTGTTCGATTGATGTCTTGTACAATGGATTCCGAATCGAACTTGGATTTTGATGGGATGTCAAGATAATCCTGACAAGAGGTAATGACTACCATTAGTATAGCCATGATACATATATTCAAATGACTTCTTTTCATTATTATTATTTTAAAAGGTTAAGTTTAGTCCAACCACAACACTCTTGGTTCGAGGATAAGCGGAATTATCGACTCCTGGCGTCAAAGCGCTGGCAGAAGCACTGACCTCTGGATCAAATCCTTTGTAACTGGTAATGGTTGCGATATTATTGAGGGTAGCATAGACTCGCAAACTCCTGACATAAATGCGTTGTAGCCATTTTTTAGGCACTGTATAGCCTAAGGTAATATTGCTAAATCTAAGAAAGCTGCCATCTTCTATATATCTATCGAGCGGATCGGATATAGCAATTTTATTGTCAGCATGCAAACTCCATACTTGACCTTTGTCATGCTGATTTAGATTGAGTTCTGCCAACCGAGTAAGATCCTTGCTCTCCTTGCCGGTTAATGGATCAATTAGTGTAAATCGGTTGGCCATGCTTGCTATGGTATTTTGATTGGGGAGGTAAGGCCCGATATATCTTTGAGTGTTCATATTAAACACATCACCGCCTACCGCAAAGTTCACAAACACACTCAAGTCGAAATTCTTATATCGCAATGTGTTGTTCATACCCCCGACAAAGTCAGGAGTGGCATTACCAATAATTTGACGATCTTCAGTGCTCCATACAGGATTTCCCTCTTTATCCGCCTGACCAGCAATACATTCGTATTTTATATCTCCAGGCTTGATGTTCTTGCGTGTAGCTCCCTTGAGAGAAGGAACTCCATTTTTCAACTGATAGCCTCCATCAGCCATCTGCTCAAAGTCGTCTGTTGTATATACTCCTGCTGTTTTATATCCATAAAACTGACCAAGAGGCTGCCCCTCAGCTATATAAAACCACATACGGGAGTCATAATCCTGTATCATATAGTTATTGGTCTCAGAACCACCATAGAGCTTTAACACTTTGTTTTTGTTGAAAGCTATATTGAAATCCGTAGTCCATGAAAAATTCTGGCTACGAATATTGGTAGTATTCAAGGTTATCTCGACACCTTGATTGCGGACAGATGCTAGATTTTGAAATTGGGAGGAATATCCGGTAGAGGTTGGAATTCTATTTTTGATAAGTAAATTTTCTGATTTGTTATTATAGAATTCTATGCTACCGTTTAGACGTCCATGAAACAATCCAAAATCTATACCAATATTAGTTGTGCGTGTTTTTTCCCATGTAATTGTGGGGTTACCCACAGTATTGCCAGGAACGAGGGTTGGTATAACCTGCGACCCATTGGTGTAATAGTTAGCTCCATAATCCGTAGCATACATATTATTGTCAATATTGTCATTGCCGGTTGTACCTATTCCCACACGGAGTTTCAAATTGGAGAGCCACTCAGAAGTAGATTTCATCCAAGGCTCCTCGGTAATGCGCCATGCTGCACTTGCGGATGGAAACCATCCCCACTTATGTCCTTTGCCAAATTTTGAGCTGCCATCAGTGCGCAGGGTTGTCGTAAGGAGATATCTGTCGTTCCAGTTATAGCTTGCACGTCCAAAAAAGGATACAAGCGTGCGTTCACTTTCACTTGAACCCCAACTGTATGGTGTTGCCATTGCTACATTGTCCAGACCGAAGTTAGCTGTTGGGAAATTGTGGTATTCGTTGTTAAGTCCCAAACGTCCCAAATGATACACTTCATGTCCTAACAAAACATTCAGGTTATGCATGGAAAAATCACGTACCCAGTTCAGCGTATTTGTCAACTGATAGGTGGACCGTTCAGAATTATTACGATAGCCGTATGGGCCTCCGTTGTTCTTGGCTGCACGCGTTAGCCCGGCATCCCAATAGTCTGCACGAGTCTGATTCCATGTATAGCTGCCTGCGGTACGCCAAGTAAAGTGTTTGAAGAAATCGAATTCTATTCCGACATTCAATGTCCACAATCTACGATAAGAGTTATTGTCAATGCTTGAGTTGTTAATGAGCGGATTGTCGATATCGTATTGCGAGTCGATTGTCATCATCTCTTCAGAGAGATCTTCGCTCAGGAGTTGTTCATCTGTGAAACGTACACCTCCTGTGGCTGGCTGTAGGATAACGTTTTTTAACGAGCCGGCCATAGAGCCACCTCCTTCTACTTTCGTGTTTTGAAAACTGGTTGTGAAGTCAAAGCGCACGCCTTTCCATAATTCATGGTTCAATTTGAGCCTGATAGAGTTTTTGTTAAGACCATGTTTGGATAGAATACCGTCTTCACCAGTATAATTATAAGACAATAGATATTTTGTTCTATCATTGCCCCCATTTATGCTCAGGTTATGATTCATGGAAGATCCTGTACCGCCGAAAACGGTTTTCTGCCAGTCTACTCCAGCTCGATTGGCATAATCAGCATTGATGCGTGAATAAGCATTGGTATAGAAATCTGAAGAGTTAAC
>CAYVGR010000180.1:0-5553 GCA_964450065.1 uncultured Prevotella sp.
GCAGGGGGTGTATTATGTGCTCGTGAAAGCTAAGGGAGCCGACGGCCGGAAGTTTGATATCAAGCGAGATGTGAACCTGCTGCGGGGATATACGGAGGGTGGAGAAGTCTCTCCCTGATTCTTCCGGACAGGAGGGGGCTGCACGGCGGTTGTGCCATGTGTGGCGAAAACACCCCGATGCCAGACTTCTACAAGCTGTAAAAGCATTGCCAAACGCCTTCCCGCCTAACGATGCGGCAGCATAGCATATAGAGTAACATCAAAGAAAAAAACAACTCAATGGATATTGTTCGGAATAACGACAAGACAAATCATAAAACAACTGCAAACAGGGAGACTGACGACACCATGCCGGTTTCTCCTCCTGCCGGAGAGGGTGGGGAGAGACTTTGGATTGACGTGCTCGGTGCTCGCGTGCACAACCTGAAGAATATCGACGTGAACATTCCGCGAAACTCGCTCACGGTGATAACGGGATTGTCGGGGTCGGGCAAGTCGTCGCTGGCCTTCGACACCATTTATGCCGAAGGACAGCGCCGCTACATCGAGACTTTTTCGGCCTATGCCCGCAACTTCCTTGGCAATATGGAACGTCCTGACGTGGACAAGATAACGGGACTCAGCCCCGTGATCAGCATTGAGCAGAAAACCACCAACAAAAACCCGCGCTCGACGGTGGGCACCACAACCGAGATTTACGACTATCTGCGATTGCTCTACGCCCGCGCCGGCACGGCTTACAGTTATATGAGCGGTGAGAAGATGGTGAAATATACAGAGGAGAAGGTTATCGACATGATACTCTCCGACTACGACGGACATGCCATCTACATCCTCGCGCCACTCGTGCGCCAACGCAAGGGACACTACCGCGAACTCTTCGACAGCATGCGACGCAAGGGTTATCTCTATATCCGTGTGGACGGCGAGATCAAGGAAATTGTCCGCGGCATGAAGGTAGACCGATACAAGAACCACAATATCGAGGTGATTGTCGACAAGCTGAAGGTGCAGGGCAAAGACGACGAACGGCTGAAACGCAGCGTCGGGGTGGCCATGAAGCAGGGCGACGGGGTGATTATGATTATGGACAAGGAGACAGGCGGGGTGCGCAACTTCTCCAAACGGCTCATGGACCCCGTGACGGGACTCTCCTATGGCGAGCCTGCACCCAACATTTTCTCGTTCAACTCGCCCGAAGGGGCGTGCCCCAGTTGCAAGGGGCTGGGCTATGTGAGCGAGATCGACATGAAGAAGGTGGTGCCCAACGACAAGCTGAGCATCCGTGAGGGTGCCATCGCACCGCTCGGGAAATACAAGAACCAGATGATTTTCTGGCAGATTGAGGCCATCTTGAAGAAATATGAATGCGACCTTAAAACCCCGTTCAAGGACATTCCGCAGGACGCTGTGGACGAAATCATGAACGGGTCGCTGGAGACCGTGCGCATCGCCAAGGAAGTGGTGCACACGTCGAGCGACTACTTCGTGGAGTTCGACGGGGTGATAAAATATCTCCGCATGGTGATGGAGGCCGATGATTCGGCCGCCAGTCGGAAGTGGTCGGCACAGTTTTTGGCCGATGCAATATGCCCGGAATGCAAGGGGTTGAAACTTAAGCGCGAGTCGCTGTCGTACAAGGTGTGGGACAAGAATATCTCGGAGGTGGCCGGACTCGACATGGCCGACCTCAGAGAATGGCTCGACCACGTGGAGGAACACCTCGACAAGCAGCAGCGAACCATTGCCCACGAGATTGTGAAAGAGTTGCGCACACGTGTGGCTTTTCTCTTGGATGTGGGACTGGACTACCTTGCCCTGAACCGGCAGTCGGGGTCGTTGTCGGGTGGTGAGAGCCAGCGCATCCGACTGGCCACGCAGATAGGCTCGCAGTTGGTGAACGTATTGTATATCCTCGATGAGCCGAGCATCGGCCTGCATCAGCGCGACAATCAACGGCTTATCAACTCGCTGAAAGAGCTGCGCGATTTGGGCAACACGGTTATCGTGGTGGAGCACGACGAAGAGATGATGCGTGCGGCCGACTGGATTATCGATATTGGCCCCCGGGCGGGGCGCAAGGGTGGCGAGGTGGTGTTCCAAGGCACGCCTGAAGATATGCTCAATACCAAGACTATCACCGCGCAATATCTCAATGGCGAGCGCAGCATAGAAGTTCCCGGGACACGTAGGAAAGGGAGCGGAAAATCGATTAAGATTATCGGGGCACACGGCAATAACCTCAAGAATATCAACGTGGAGTTCCCACTGGGCAAGCTCATCGTGGTGACGGGCGTGTCGGGCTCGGGCAAGTCGACGCTCATCAACGAGACCCTGCAGCCCATTCTCTCGCAACACTTCTATCGTTCGCTGAAAAGCCCCATGCCCTACGAGAAAGCAGAGGGCATCGACAACATCGACAAGGTGGTAAACGTAGACCAGAGCCCCATAGGCCGCACACCGCGCTCGAATCCTGCCACCTATACGGGGGTGTTTACCGACATCCGCCAACTGTTTGTCAACCTGCCCGAAGCCAAGATACGGGGCTACAAGCCCGGGCGATTCTCATTCAATGTCAGGGGCGGTCGATGCGAGACATGCGGTGGCAACGGCTACAAAACTATCGAGATGAATTTCCTCCCCAACGTCATGGTGCCCTGCGAGGTATGTCACGGCAAGCGATACAACAGGGAGACGCTGGAGGTGCGTTTCAAGGGAAAGTCGATTGCCGACGTGCTCGACATGACTATCAATCAGGCTGTGGAGTTTTTCGAGAACGTGCCCAATATCTTGCAGAAAATACAGACTCTGCAAGACGTGGGGCTGGGATACGTCAAGCTCGGGCAAAGTTCCACAACGCTTTCGGGCGGCGAGAGCCAACGCGTGAAGCTGGCCACGGAGCTGGCCAAACGCGACACGGGCAAGACACTCTATATCCTCGACGAGCCTACTACGGGTCTGCACTTTGAGGATATACGCATATTGATGGACGTGTTGCAGAAGCTTGTGGATCGTGGCAACACGGTTATCATCATTGAGCACAACCTCGACGTGATACGCATGGCCGACCATATCATCGACATCGGGCCGCTGGGCGGACGCGGCGGTGGCGAGGTGCTCACCGCAGGAACACCCGAGGAGGTGGCCAAGAGCAAGAAGGGATTTACACCCAAGTATATATAGCAACAACGTTCCCGTTTTCGACAATCGGAAAACGGCACTTCATAAAAATCTATGAATCATAAAAACATATTGTCAACGTTGGCACTGGCACTTATGGCCGTTGTCCCGGCTCAGGCTCAAAACAATTACAACGCCCTGCGCGACAGCCTGGCCAAGGCAGCCGACATCCTTGCCTATCATCCCGACTCTATCGACCTGCGGCTGCGAAAGGCGGCTTGGAACGTGGAGCTGGAGCAGTGGCAATATGCCCTTGCCGAATATGACAAAGTGCTTGCACAGGACAATCGTAACGTTGCCGCACTGTTTTACCGTGCGTTTGTGAACCAACAGCTGCACCGATACAACTTTGCCCGCGTAGACTATGAGCAGCTGTTGCAAATCATTCCCGGCAACTTCGAGGCCAGTTTGGGGCTTGCCTTGCTCAACCAAAAGGACAAGCACCATACCAAAGCCCTCGACGGTATCAACCAACTGGTGGCAGCCCATCCCGATTCGGCCGTTGCGTGGGCAGCCCGCGCCGGCGTCGAGGAGGAACTCAATATGCTCGAACTTGCCGAATATGACTATGGCAAAGCTCTCGAACTCGCCCGCGACAATGCCGACTACCTTCTCGCCCGCGCCGACATCCGCATCCGCCTGACCCGTTTCGACAAGGCCAGGCAAGATCTCGATGCCCTCGTCAGACTGGGCACACCACGCCGCGCATTGAAAAAATGGTATGATAAGTGCAAATAGGCGGTTGCCTGTTTTTATGATTTTGTGTTCAGCTTATCCAGTTGTTTGTTTAGTTCAGCCTGTTTTCTGTTCAATTTATCTAAATAATACGCCCGCACATCTTTCCAGTGGTAATAGGGGGCGCAGTCGGTTTTGACGGGCAGCGTGGCCTCGTCCTCATTGAGCAGCACCTTCACCAAGATATCGGCATCTGTCAAACTGCCTTGAGAGGGCTTGTAGAACACGAATTGCAGGTTGCACCCCATGGGATAGATGTTATAATTGTACCACCCCTTTTTGTCGAGGTCTTCCAGGTTGTCGATGGTCTCGCCATACCCGTTAAGGTTCAGAAGGCATGCCAGCGGCATCACATTGATCTCGTGGCCATAGCGGAGCGTGGCTCCGGGGTGTGGCAGGCGGAGACAGCTGTCGGCCGTGGCAATGATGTTGCGCAGCAAGTTCGACTGCATATACATCCCCGCTCCGCCAGTGGTCTTGCTCGGCCCATAATACATATACCAGAAAGCATTGGTGCGCTGCCAGAAGTTATACACCTCATCGGCCGTGAATATATCCCACAACGAGAGTCGGTGGCGCAGCTCTGTGCTCTGTAGATTGGCCGCGACATTGATAATATTGTTTCCCAAATCTTTGCTGTCCAACGTTTTGGAGTAGACGGTATCATTGAAGAGCACCTGCATGAGGTGGCTGTAGTCGGTATGGTTTTCATTAAATTGTCGCAGTTCCTCCTTGGCCTCGGGCGTATCGCGCAACTTGTGATAGGGCGATTTCCCGTCGTTCATGTAATACATGTCGTGCCGGCTGGCATCATGACGAATGTTCAGCTTTGGATTTATGGAGATCAGCTCGTGCAGCGCATTCTCCATGGAGAGGATGCAACGGATAACAACGGTCGACTTGGCATCGATGTTGGTATGCCCGTCAAACACCTCCGGAAACCGCTCAACCATGCGTCGGGCTATGCCATGATGCTGCTGTGCACCGAGCCATGTCAGTTCGCCATGCCGTTCCCGGGCATCCTCACGTATCAGGCTCAGCTTGTTCAGCACATCTTTGCCGGTAGCAGAGAGCTTGCCCAGCGAGTCGGCCCGCAGCAAGGCGAAATAGGGTTTGTCGTAATCGGATCTGCCTGTGAGGTGACGCGAGCCGTGTCGACCATAATGACTGATATAATAAGGTTCGTAGCCGGTGGGGGCAGGTGTAAGCTGCTTTTGCGGTCCGGGGTAGGCTACATAGTTGCTTCCGGCCAAGTTGATGTTTGCCGTGATTTGCTGTCGCGACTGCTGCGCGCTTGCCGAAAGGTTAAAAAGGACAAGAGCCAGGGCGATAATTGTTCTTTTCATTGTCATATTAATGGTGTTAAATTTGTCTCATCATGAATGGTCAGTATATATTCGTTTCATGTAATTGATGCAAAAGTAGTCAAAGCTCCAATGGCTTCCAAATATAGATTGAGATTTTAACAAACGTTTTGGCGGGTCATGCTGTCGCGTAACTATTCAGCAATCGACCAAGCCTATGTCGTCTTCCTACAATGTATAGAATGGTATTCATGGCATTAGTTTGTGATTGATTTAAGCATGCGTCCTTTCTAAAACAGTAAAATATAATTACCGTTTTTTGCTCATTATTTTC
>CAYVGR010000181.1:0-5549 GCA_964450065.1 uncultured Prevotella sp.
CAGGACTTTCATACGGCGAGAGCAATCTATAGAGATCTCCATGCATGACCATAGGTCGCAATGTGGACTTATAGAGAGCTACAGCATGGGCAAGCTGACGACGCTCTTCCTGAGTAGCTTGATCAATAGCCAAGTCTATGCCGAAGGCTCCGCTCAGCGCAACGTCAATTGCAAGTTTAAGATGCCGACGTCCCATACGGGTGACATGGGCCAAAAGTGTCTTGGCTGGGAAGAAATGACTGAATCCCCATTGAATCCTGATGCGATCGATGGGGTCAGTGTTATCGCTTGGCCAAAAACTATGGAAATAATACAGGGACCCAAAATCAACGCGACCTGATCCTCCAGCACAAATCATAGCCATTACATCAGGATAGGTACGCGCGAAATGATCCATCAGACGGTAAAGCGAGAACGTGTAATCCACCAATAGATGACTCTGCCTATCCACAGGCAGGAAGCCCGACCCTGGCTGCGTAACAAATCGGTTGCAATCCCATTTGACGTAAGCAATATCCGGGTGACGGCCCAACACATCCTGGAAAATGCCCTGCTCAAAGGCATATACTTCCGGGCGCGTCAGGTCTAGAATGTGCTGATGGCGTCCCAGGATAGGCTCCCGATAGGGCTGTCCAATGATCCAGTCTGGATGAGATTGATAGAGAAGGCTCCGGGGATTCACCATTTCTGGCTCTAGCCAAATACCAAAACCTAGGTTTCGCTTCTGTGCCTCACGAGTGAGATAAGACAGACCACGAGGAAGCTTTTTTCGATCAACCTGCCAATCGCCCAGTCCATGGCGGTCATCATCACGCGCACAGCTATCGTTTCCAAACCACCCATCATCCAGCAGAAATAATTCAGCACCCACATTACTTGCCCCCTCAAAAAGCTTAATCAACCGTGATTCATCAAAATTACAATGTGTGGCTTCCCAGTTGTTTAGAATAACAGGACGGTTTTTCGCAGGATCGCGTACGACGTATTGGTCAGCCCAACGGTGGAAGCGACGACTTAGCAGGCCCTTTCCCTCACTGCTGTAGCAGCATACCACAGCAGGAGTGACAAAATTACTATCCTTGGCCAAACAGTATTGAGCACCCAATGGGTTGATTCCACTGATAATGCGCAAGGCTCCCGACCAGTTATAATCAAAAGAAAACTGGAAGTTTCCTGCCCATTTTAGGGAGTAGCCATACACTTCGCCACTATCTTCCGCCGCGGGTTGATTACACGAGAGAATAATTGAAGGAATGACATAGTAATTGCTTCGCACCCCTAAGTTGGTATTAATAGTCTTGATACCCCTTGCCAGCCGTTCTTCCTCTATGGTAGCCTCGCGCTTATAGCGACCATTAAACTGGGTGAGCCAATAGTTATGCGCCTGCACCAATGGGGCCGCCGAAGCATAACGGTAGAGCATGACGGAGCCCTCGTGCTCAGTGTGACAATATTCTGTCCATATTTCCATAATGCCATAGCGACTGTATGACTTCACAAAAACGTTGGCAAAGAATGGATAATGAGCGTCCTTCATCTCTATCTTGGTCTGTGTCACCCCCTCCTCCAACTGCTCTACATTGTGCTTGACATAATGTAAATCAAGCGAGGTGTTACCATCTGCATGGGTCACCTGTACTGCTGGATCAGCTATATAGCCATTCCCATAGGCAGGTAAGAATTCTCTTTCTCGGGCTGGCAATTTGGAAGGCAGCGTCACAACAGACGACACCTTACCACTTCCCAACTGATAGAGGCGATGATCAGCACCTACCATCAAGGACAATTTCCAATCACCCGCCGGTATTTCTATCAATTGCTCCACCCCTTGTGCTCTCCCCAAGAGGTTAATAGCCATAAATAATAAAAAAATATATCGTCTCATACATCGAATCTATTGTACAGTCATAAACTTCCAAGTCACCTTGTTAATCGTATTAGGCTTGTCTTTCAAAGGTTTGCTGATTATTCCACGAGGGAGGCCTTTCTTATTAAAACGCACTTGAATATTGCGCCAACTGTACTGCCCATGCTCATAATCGAAGCTCTCGCCATCATCATCATACAGGCTATAACTTCCCTCTTTCTTACCATAATGCCTAATTTCCAAGTCAACCTTCTCGTTACCAGCTGGTGCATGTAGACGTGGGGACATCATTGGTATGATACCTCCATCTTTGACATACACCGGAATACGGTCTACACCTGGTTCTACATCAATAATTTGGTTGCTTCCCACATAATCACCCGTGTAGAAATCATACCAATCGCCTGGCGGCAAAATCACCTTTCTGCTTTTCTGTCCAGTAAAAAGCGGGGCTACCATCAAATATTCTCCAGCCATATACTGGTCTTTAATTTCCTTCGTTATCTTCTCTAGATAAGGGTTCGTTTCAAGGTCATTGTCTTGCTTTCCCTTTGTCATACTGGCCAAGTTCAGTTCTCCAAAATCAAGATTCAGGGACCGAAAAGGCGGTATTCCGTCAAAATGATAACGGGCAAAGGCTGTGTACCAATACGGCATCATCTGCATCCTGAGCATAGCATAGTATTTCACAGCATCAGCCACTTCAGGAAACGACCAAGGCTTAGTGCCACTTGACCAAGCATTGAGCATCGCCATGGGTGAAAACACCACAGTCTGGAATCGTCGTATCCATTCTTCTGCTGTCTTGGAGTTTCTCACTTCAGGCGTCCAAAGCACACCACTGAAGCCGGAGTTGATGAGGGCCGTAATGAAATCTGGATGGCTGTAGTAATCATCGTAAATCACATATGGAAAAGAAACTCCGCCTGCATTGGAACCACGTACTAATCCAAAAGTACGACGTCCGTTCTTCCGAAACAGATCGTAAGTTATACGCTGAACCAATAACCCGTAAGTCTGGCGCATCTGTTCCGCAGGAGTTCCTGATGGGAATGTAGCGACATCAGGCCATAAGTAATGGTCATAACCATCGATTTCGTCGATTTTGTAGCCACTGACACCAATAGCTACATGCTCTTTCTCAAACTTTTCGCCCCAGATGGCACGTCCCTCACTGCTAACTAAATCAGGAACCAATCCACACCACACCGTATGCGAACCACTCCAAGGGTATATCTGTTTATAGATGCCCGACTCCGGTGATACGTAAGGATTAGTCCACAAGTTGACCTTCACATGCTTTGTCTCCATCTGTTGAAGAAACGACTGCGGGTCAGGATAACGCGTGGCATCCCATTCAAATGTACAAGGATAAGACTTACTCTGCCATCCGGGTTCAAGTCCGATAAAGTCGAGAGGATAGCCGCGCTTGGCGAAAGAGTCTACCTCTGCTAGCACTTGCTGAGCAGTATACAGGCGTTGGGTGCGCTGGGTGAACCCCAATCCCCATCGCGGTGGCAACGGGCCTCCACCACACAAGAGGTTATAGCGGCATACCACATCCATGGGAGTAGGCCCAGCAAAAAGATAGACCTCTACACCCGAGGCAGGAACCACCACTGAGACTTCATCGGAAGTAGGACGAGACGACCAAGTTCGGTCAGTATTCCGATCTTTGGCCACAGGGGCATTTGGGCTGTCCTTACGCACCCCAGTACCCGCATACACTGTCAGGTAGCGTGCCGAATTAATCAGAATACCGTAACCAACACTCGAAATATAAAAGGGCACAGGCGCATGAGTACGGCCATTGTCCTTTCCTCCATAGTGATCGACATGAAGGTTGAGAATCTTACCACGTTGTTGTACGCTTTGGAAGTTTAATCCAAAGCCATATAGGTGCTCCCCTTTTTCCAGAGGAATACGGAGCATTGTCTTGCCATCCACCAACTGAGCCGACACATGTTGAGCCAGGGCTGGCAGACTGACATCCGGTAAACGGAGATAGCCCTCATCTTTAGGTTTACACGCTGCCGCATGGAGCAGTGAATAATCCTCGGGGGTACCGATAACACACTTCCACACGCCAGGCTTTAATTGCTGCCATGTCGGCTGCGCTTCCACGCCTACTGTCGCTAAAATCCATAGGCCTATAGCTAGAAACAAAGTTTTCACAGGTATGATAATTTATTGATTGATTACTTTATTATAGCAGAAAAACCACCATTGGGGAGAACGTGAACATGCACCGTTCCATTTGTTTGTTTCAATACTTGATAATCGAAATGATCTTTATCTTTTCCATCGCCTATCACTTCAAAAAACTTTCCTCTACAATCTTTAGGCAGAGAGAATGTCAGGTCACGCTCCATAGGCTTGCCGTTGATTCCTCCCAAGTACCATGTATCTCCTGCACGACGGGCCACAACAACATAATCACCAGGATAACCGCCTAGCAAGACGCTTTCATCCCAAGCTGCAGGCACAGCCTTCAGAAAAGACTTCGGCTTGTCAGGTAGAGTCAGATAGGCCTCTGCCCGATCGGCAAAACATTGGAATCCAGATTCAAACACAACCGAAAGTGCCAACTGGTGGGCAACTGTGGTCATGCGAAAAGCTTCCACCCCTCTGCGAATCTTATTGGAAAAGGTTACAGGAGTATAATCCATGGAACCCACAACATTGCGGGTAAATGGAACTATGCTGTTGTGCCAAGCAGCCTTATCACACATAGCTTGCTGTCCCAATGACTCTGCCCCCCTGATGGCCTCTGTTGTCATCAAATTAGGATAGGTTCGCTCAAACCCACGAGGTAATGTCGCTCCGTGAAAATCGACCATCAAATGATACTTGGCAGCATCTTGCAGTATAGTAGGATAGAGTTGGATGATACGCTGCTTATCTGTATCAAAGAAGTCGACTTTGATACCTTTAACACCAATTTTCTGCAAATACTTCATCTCTTGATTGCGAAGTGTCTCATCGCTCATTACTCGGTGCGATGGGATTGTATCCATATCACGTCCCGCACCAGAATGATACCACAACCAGACACCAACTCCCTGTTCATTGGCATAGCGTACCACGTCTTCCATGCTACCTCCATTTTGCATCTGTTGCCACCCTGCATCAATGAGAATATATTCCCAACCCATTTCCTTGCTCAAGCGAACATATTGCAGTTGAGTCGGATAGTCTGTAACTGTTCCCCCTCTGTACCACCAGCTCCAACATGACCGACCCGGCTTGATCCACGATACATCTTTCCATATACAAGGAGGATTCAGATGGGACACCATCTGCGTTTGAAAAATTGCAGATAGACTTTTCCCAACAATGATAACGCGCCAAGGAGTTTGCCAAGGTAAAGTGGAAACAGGATAAGGAGCATCGGCAATAACGGCTTCCTCGATTTCCGGAAATGAAATTTTATACGACTTATTCGTACCAAGGTTATTCAAGTGGGTAGCAGGATATGTTCCGTCTAGACATTACAGATTAAGTCCCTACAAATGCTACTTTTTTCTGGATATCATAATTTTATTACCTTGTTTCACCACATTTATATAACTGAACGCGTTGAGGTTTTCTACCACTTCGTCTACCGAGTTGTTACGTTCCGCTATAAAATGCAGCCTATAACTCATCAGTGAGTTGTCACGTATCTCTATATTCACATTGT
>CAYVGR010000182.1:0-5519 GCA_964450065.1 uncultured Prevotella sp.
CCAATATTTGTTTTGAAGACAAGCGATATGGTTTTGTAGCCAAGGCTTCTATCAAGGGGCGAAAAGTGATATTGCTCAAACCTACGACATTCATGAATCTCAGCGGGAATGCTGTGAGATATTGGCTCAACGCAGAAAAGATTGATCAAAGTCGACTACTCGTCATCAGTGACGACGTAGCCTTGCCGCTTGGCGATTTTAGGCTGAAGGCCAGCGGGAGCAACGGTGGACACAATGGTCTTGGACATATCATACAGCTTATCGGCGACAACTATGCCCGCCTTCGTGTTGGAATTGGCAACGATTATCCACGTGGTAGGCAGGTAGACTGGGTGTTGGGACATTATTCGGAAGAAGAGTTGAAAGAGCTCCAACCCACGTTCGACACCTCCATTGAGATTATCAAGAGCTTCGTGCTTCAAGGTATCAACAATACGATGAATCAGTTTAACAAATTAGGCAAACGCAAAAGCAATGACTAACGACACCCCCAAACTCCAGCTTCCCAAGCATGGAGAGTCGGCACGCATTGACAAATGGCTATGGGCAGCACGCATTTTCAAAACTCGGACAGTGGCATCGGATGCGATAAAGAACAACCGCGTAACGATAGATGGCAATTCCGTCAAGCCAAGCCGTGTCATCAAGGAGGGCGAAGTGATCAGTGTTAAGAAGCCTCCTATCACCTATTCTTTCAAAGTGTTGGCATGTATAGAACAACGTGTCGGAGCCAAACTGATACCCCAAGTCTATGAAAACGTTACTGATCCAAAACAATATGAGATTCTGGAAATGAGCCGTATCAGCGGATTTGTAGACAGAGCACGTGGCACCGGACGACCCACAAAAAAAGATCGCAGAGCCATCGATGCTTTTACAGAACCTCTCATGTATGGATTCGACGATGACGATTGGGAAAATACAGACTGATAATTCTTTCTAGCGTTTGGTATTACCGATAATAACAAAAAAACTAAACTATAAAAACCATGACCAACATAGCTATCTTCGTTTCTGGCAACGGCACAAACTGCGAAAACATTATCCGCTATTTCAAAGACAACGCAGACATCAGAGTAAAGCTCGTATTGAGCAATAAAGTCGGTGCATACGCACTAATACGAGCACAAAGGCTTGGGGTTGAAACATGCGTCGTGCCTAAAATTGCGTTCAATGAACCAAGCCACCTGATACCCATTCTGAAAAGTCATAACATCAATTTTATAGTGCTTGCCGGCTTCCTGCTATTCGTTCCCGACTTCCTCATCAAGGCCTTTCCTCGTCAGATAATCAACATTCACCCTGCCCTGCTTCCCAAATATGGAGGCAAGGGAATGTGGGGGCATCATGTTCATGAAGCCGTCAAAGCCTCCGGTGACACTGAAACCGGCATGACCATCCATTGGGTAAGCTCTGATATTGATGGAGGAGAAATCATTGCGCAATATAAAACCGACATCTTGCCCAGCGATACAGCCGACGACATTGCAGCAAAAGAACATCGTTTGGAAATGGATTATTTTCCTCAGGCTATCGAGAAAATTATTAAAAACCAACTATAAAGCTTTCCGCACACCCCATTTTACAACTATCGGGGGCATTCTATCATTAAGACGGAATGCCCCCGATTACATTTTTCTATATTTGTCAGAACATCGGCCTGCCAAAGCCTCCGCCGCCATGTCCTCTGCCGCCAAAGCCACCACGCCCACGGTTGCCCCTACGATAATCACCACCATGACCCATGCCAGGACCACCCATGCCTCGCCGACTTTCTCTCGTTCCAAAGAGATTGAGCCGATAATTCACGTGCAGCATGACGAAACTATTAATAGAGTTGTATTCCGTATCGCTACGCATCATCGCGTTGATGCTTCTGCTGAGGTTGCTCTGGTTGTGTAGGATATCGTAGAACTGGAGCACTACCACAAGCGGACGTCCCTTCAAGAAGCTCTGAGATACCTGCGCATTCCACACCAACTCATTGGTATTCAGCGATCTGTCATTATATCCTCGCCGACTGCTCATGTGAATATCGCTGGCCAAAGTCGTTCCCCAGGGAGCCGTGGCATTCACATTCAACCCGTATGCAAACTGCCAAATATCCATATCGGCCGAACTCTGCAGCTTATTACGAGAGTGGCGGTAGTTCAGCGAACCGTCGAGTTCTACCTCCAGCCAGTCGTTGCGATAGCTTCCTGAAAGCCTTTCACCTATATTCAAATCCTTCGTAGTGTTCTTCTCTGAACTTGATATCCGATTCAAACTAACATAGCCCACATTATTAGCATAGCTCATATTAGTAAATGTGTTGATATTCCAATGGCCTGCCGAATCAAGTGGTGTATTAAACATGAAAGCGCTGTTCACGTTCCAGTCACCATTGATATTCTCCGGACGTGTGATTCGTCCACCCGTTTGCTCGTTATAGGTCACCTTATTGCTGATAGAGTTGCTCGTTGTGGAGAATCGAAGATTGGTCATGACAGACCGCTGGGTAGCCTCGTAATATCCATTATAGAACAGCCGGAGGTTCTGTGTGAACGACGGCTTCAGTCCAGGGTTACCCGTGGAAATGTTCAGTGGGTCTGAGTCATCATATATATCGAGCAGCTGATTAATGCCCGGCTGCGACGTATTAGCCCGATAATTGATGCGAAGATTAGTCACCTTATTGAAGCGATAACGGAAATCAAGCGTTGGCGACACATTAAATACATTGCGCGTAGTATCCACATTCACCCCTTGGTAATTCTGAATATACTTAGACGACTGGGGTTGCATCATCACTCCGGCATTCAACTGGTATTTCTGACGAATCATACGGAACATCACCTCAATCACATGTCTGTAATTCTTATACTCCGAGAATCGACTCAAGTCACTGTCAAGATAATAAGTATAGGGGTTCTCCAAGCGGCTTAAATAACTATCCCATGTGCGATATCCGGCATGAATGCCTGCAAAAAAATCCTCGCTAAGATTAGAAAAGTCGTAAGTTGAGCGGTCGCTCTTGTTGTAATTATAACAGAACTGATAGCGGAATTGCAAGAAAGTAGCTCTCCACAACGGCTCGCTATAAGTAGCTTGTAAGCGATAGCTCCAGTTTTTGCTTGGTGTCAAGGTATACCTGTTGGTCTGATAAGTGGAGTCCATGCCCATCATATTTTCTATTTGGTAGAGATGCACATTATTGGTTGACAAGCTCTTAGACTCTCTGTCACCGTAATCCACGTTAGCTCTCAGCGTCACATTACGTCCTTTATTGTTCAACCGACGGTTGTATTGCAACATCGCGCCCATACTTTTGTTATCAGAATAACTCATGTTATTGCGCACACTGGAGTTTACCATCAGACTGTCCTTATCAAGCATATCTATCGATTCGTCCAAAAGTGGGTCTGTCACATATAAGTATGGGTCAGCATTATACGAAGCCGATCGGTTGGTTGAGAGCCCATCACTGGTACCAAAGCTCATCGTAGGCCTGAACATGATATTGGTCATCGTGTCGGGTGTCCATTCTATACGTGCCTGTGCATTCCAATTATTACCACGCGAATAGTTCTGGTTACGGCTATTCGAGAATGCTCCCGTTCGGCTCACAAAGTTTTCCGTTGACCTCTTGCTCAATACATCGCCATCATTATGATTCCACCTCACGCTGCCATCTATTTTCAATGTATCCCTTATCTCATAGTTCATATTCAGCCCCGCCATCTTCGAAGCGTTCAGACCATTACGTCCTCCGCCAAACCGACCGCCTCGTCCACCAAAACCCCTGTTGTTCACATTGTTGGCATTACCGATGCCGAATACGCGCATCTTACTGTTAAAATAGGCACCGAACACCTTGGTACCATAGCGATCCTTGGTGCCAACACCAATGTCGGCATTGGTCATCAACCCTCGGTTCATGCCAGGCTTTACACCGAAATCGAGCACCGTTTCTTCTTCACCGTCATCAATACCCGTCACACGTGACAGATCACTTCTTTGATCATACGATTTTACTTTATCAACAATAGAAGTTGGTATATTCTTCAAGGCCGTCTTGGTGTCACCGGTCATAAACTCCTTGCCATCGACAAGAATCTTTTTCACCTCTTTGCCATTAATTGTAATCTTGCCGTCATCGTCAACCTGTGCTCCCGGCAGACGCTTCACGAGTTCTTCTATGGCCGACCCCTCGGGAGTACGATAAGCCGCACTATTATATACAAAGGTATCCTCTCTCACACTAACCTTCAGAGCCTGAGCTGTAATTTCTGCTTCTTTCAGCATCACTGCATCCGAGCTCATCATTACGCTTCCTATTTTCACATTGCCGTTGGATTGTATACGCACTGACTTAAATATAGGAAGATATCCTATGCTCGACATTTTCAGAATATACTGCCCATTAGTCGGTGCCCGTAACTCAAACTTTCCATTATCATTAGACACAACCCCCGTAACAAAGGTGGAGTCCAGCTTCAGCAGCTGTACCGTCACCATCGGAATAGATTCCTTAGAATCGCTATCAATGAGAATACCTGAAATTTCTCTTTTCTGGGCTACGGTTATCACAGATATCAACATCATCATAGCCAGCAGAAGACCTTTTTTCATCACTTTAATATGTTATTGAAAATAATAGTTTACATTTTTAAGACGTAATGACCGTCCTTTGGTTTAACCTGTCGTCCTGAAAAATATGGTTCATCCAACATTTCGAGTGATACGACAGTCATGTAGTGCATATTCTTCATTCTTCACTCTTCATTCTTCACTTTGTAAAATATTATTACCGTTTCCGGTCATTTTCTTTCGTCTCATCTGGACAGAAATGCGCCATGTTTTTGCAAACAATTCTAATCCCGAAGAGTATCAAAAACATAAGGCCGATGCGATTACAGCCTTGTGGCACCGCGATTCGAACTTATCGATTGTGCGACCAAAGCTTTGTCGCATCGTGATTAAAGTTTAAACGCAATGGCGTTTGATATCTAATCGTAGACAACAAAAATCGTATAGTAAAATCATATTTGTTAAAACCCTGATTGTCAACCCACTACGAATTATCTCAAATTTCTCGAATTTCAAACCGATGGATTTATATTTTTAAATTCGCGAAATATAGAGAGATGTTTGTCAGAAAAAATATCAGTATCTGTTGTCTCAGGATTCATCCCGGACAACTGTTGATGAGAACAAAACTGCATGGATGTCCGATGATCCATTTTAGTTGATGTCATAGGACACAGAAGGCATCCTCGTCAGGTATAATCTTGCTTCTTGTGTTAAATCACTCCAAATGTCGTATGAACCAAAAATATTACCCCATCGAAGACTCTTAACTCTTAAACACACGTATAGAAAACAATATAAAGGGTAAAAAGTTGGCACAAAACACATATTCTCACTATATTTGCACTGAACATAATTTGTATTGATCATGGAAAGAAGAGTGATTATTTCCAACAACATCGAGGCCGACTTGACCACGGCTCTCTCTGAGTACAGACACGACAAACTTT
>CAYVGR010000183.1:0-5485 GCA_964450065.1 uncultured Prevotella sp.
TACTTAAAAAGATTGGAGATAGTGGTCAATGTTGTTCTAAATAAATTGAATAATGCATAATGTTAATTGGTAATCAAAAATGTATGTTTGAATTATACGTTGTGACTGCGTGACCTGCCATTGAATTGTTGATACGCCAGTCAATTCTACAAGAGACATTATCAATGATTGGATATTTTTCTTGACAAACACCCCTTTATGCTTCGCGTATTCAAAAATAAATTTATCTCAGCCCGAAATACGGGAAATATGAAAGGGTTTGCAGTTGATTGATAATCAGACGTTTGGCAATTTTGTTCCCATGGCCATACTTTGGTTCCTTGCGATTGCATATCGAATGGCAGGACGATTGAGCCTTAAACGCGCCGCGACTAAGGTTCTTTCGCACGATGATGAAGCCCAAAACGTGGAGCGACAAGATAGCCATCGCGACGTCTCCGATATTTTTATATTTTTCCGGCAGATTTTCCCGGCAGAAACATGGCGCATTTTTCTTTAGATGCTTCGAAAATAGTTACTGGAATTTGGTAAAAAGATTTTATAATTCAAAATTCACAATTAGCTTAATTGAGTATTTTGAATTATGAATTTTGAATTGCACCGCGTTAGCCTAATTTTGAATTTTGAATTTTGAATTTTGAATTGAAAACCCTCCGCTCGGCTTTGCCGAATCTTAGAATATCCAGAGAATATTTCCATTCGGGCAAGCGATGCAACATGTGGCTTATCGCAGAAAATCTTTCCGTTTGCTGCGCAAACAATCTAAGAATATCTGCCTCACCCCCCAACGCGCAGCCTAATTTTGAATTTTGAATTATGAATTATGAATTATGAATTGTGAATTATGAATTGCTACCGCCGCCTAATTGTGAATTATGAATTAGAAAATCATATATACTGATTTTTTATTATTAACTTTGCGATTGCGCAACTGGGAATGCGTGTGTCTTGCAACAAAATGAGGTTGGAAGATAACAGGGCAGCTCTTGCGTTATTTTAATGTTTATAGTCGGTGGTCGTTTATAGAGTCCGCCCGTGCTGTGAAAAAACTTTCAAACCTGCTCCGGATGGAACAACTATTGCACTATGTGTGGAAACACAAGCTATTCCCATTGAGGCTGTTGACAACAACAACCGGGCTGCCCGTAGAGGTGATCGACCCGGGGTTGCATAATCAGCATGCGGGTCCTGACTTCTTTAACGCGAAGATCAGGATTGGAGAGACGGTATGGGTGGGGAACGTGGAGATACACGACAAGGCTTCCGACTGGTACCTACATCGTCATCATGAGGACGACCATTATGACAATGTGGTGCTCCATGTGGTGGGAGTGGCCGATAGAGATGTGCAGACCAAGGGTGGGCAGCTCATTCCGCAACTGCAGCTCGATGTTCCCAGCGATGTGCTGGAGAACTATAACGAACTGTTGCAGGCCGATAAATACCCGCCGTGTCATAAGATTATCCCGGAATTGTCGAAGCTCATGGTACATTCGTGGATGAGTGCCTTGCAAACCGAACGGTTGGAACAGAAAACGGACACGATACGCCATAGGGTGGAATTGTGTAACGGTTCGTGGGAGGATGCTTATTTCATGACCTTGGCACGTAACTATGGATTTGGCATCAACGGTGATGCCTTTGAGCAGTGGGCCGTTAGTGTTCCGCTGCAGGATGTGGCTCACCACCGCGACAACCTGTTTCAGGTAGAGGCCATGTTTATGGGTCAGGCTGGGCTGCTGGATGCGGAGGCTGTGCCGGAGCGTTACCGTGATGCTGCGTTGAGTGAGGAATATTTCAGTAGGCTGTGCGAGGAGTATCTCTATTTGTCGCATAAGTTCCAACTGAAGCCCATTGACTACCGACTGTGGCGTTTCCTGCGTCTCCGGCCGCAAAACTTCCCACATATACGCATCGCTCAGCTGGCCAACCTGTTTTATCAGCACAAGACGGGACTTAGCCGACTCATCGACTGTAAGGATGTGAAGGCAGCTAAGACGCTGTTCAGGACTAATGTTACGCCCTATTGGGAGACACATTACATGTTTGGGGCAGAGAGCAAGAAGAGCGAGAAGCGGCTTTCCTCGTCATCCTTGGACTTGCTACTCATCAACACCGCCGTTCCCATGCTCTTTGCATACGGGCGGCATAAGCAGGCCGAGGAGCTGTGCGACCGCGCCCTTGCGTTTCTGGAACAGCTCAAGGCTGAGAACAATCATATCGTGAGGATGTGGAGGGAATGTGGAATGACGGTGGAAAATGCCGGCGACTCGCAGGCCTTGATACAGCTGAAAAAGGAATATTGCGACAAGAAGGAGTGTTTGAGATGCAGGATTGGCTATGAGTTCCTGGCTTCCGCAGGCTCCTCCGGGAAAGGGTGACTCGCTGCTGCGTGCATGGCGGCGAAAGCTGATGAATGGAATAATAACAAGATAAAAATATGAATGACATGCCTGAGAATGGTAATCAAAAAAGCTTCCCCGGGAAAGACGTGGGGAAACCTTATCTGTATGAAACCCGAATGGAAGTGCGCGACTACGAATGTGACATCCAGGGAATAGTGAATAATGCCAACTACCTCCATTACACGGAGCACACGCGGCATCGGTTTCTGCGCTCGCTGGGTGTCAGCTTTGCGGAGTTGCACGACAAGGGTGTAGATGCTGTGGTGGCACGTATGCAGGCAAAGTTTAAGACTCCGCTAAGATCGGACGACGAGATGATATCGTGTCTGAACCTTCGCAAGAAGGGCATTAAATACGTATTCGAACAAGATATCTATCGTGCTTCCGACAAGCAGCTCTGTTTTCATACTGATGTGGAATTAGTGACACTCGTCAATGGGCGCTTGGGTATGAGCGAAGACTATGATCGCGTGTTGCTACCTGCCATAGAAGCATTTGAAAAGAGATGTAGGGAAGCAGAGGAATAAAAAGAGACGATGTAACAAGTGGCACCGAAGAACTTGGAAAATCCTCTTGGTAGAAGATATAATGATAACCCCAGAAGAATTATTGAATACGGCCATTCTTACCCGATTGAGTTATTTTAACCTCAACGCGATGGTGGCGTTGTATCGTGAACTCGGTTCGGCAACGGCCATTGTGGAGCAACGGAAGGAACTGAGGAGCATGTTTCCGGGCATCCCCCAGAAGGTGGTCGAGGCATTGAAAGACATTGATACCGTTCGTAGCAGGGCTGAGGAAGAACTCGAATACAACGAGAAGCATGGCATCCGAATGCTTTGTTTCAACGACGATGCATATCCCATGCGTCTCAAAGAGTGCCCGGACGCACCATTGATGCTCTTCTATAAGGGTACGGCAGACCTTAATGCTCGCTGCATTATCAATATTGTGGGCACGCGCCATTGCACCGCTTACGGTGAGGACCTTGTGCGCAGATTCGTGGCCGACCTGCGCGAGAGGTGTCCGGAAGTCGTCATTGTCAGTGGGTTAGCATACGGCATTGATATATGCGCCCATCGCCACGCGTTGCAAAACAATCTTGACACCGTTGGTGTTTTGGCTCATGGGCTCGATTACCTCTATCCGCACCGACATCGAGATGTGGCCAATGAGATGGTGAAACGAGGTGGACTGCTCACCGAGTTTATGACGCATACCAATGCCGATAGACTCAATTTCGTGCGACGCAACCGCATCACGGCAGGCATTTCGGATGCGTGCATCCTTGTGGAGAGTGCCCGAAAGGGTGGTGGACTCATCACTACGCGCATTTCGAAAGAATACAACCGCGACGTATTTGCTTTCCCCGGGGCTGTGGGAGCCGTCTACAGTGAGGGCTGCAACAATCTTATCCGTGATAACGGGGCGGCACTCATCACCTCGGCTGACGACTTTCTGAATGCCATGGGGTGGCACAATGAACGCGAAGTTGTTGCGGCTCGGAGTGCCGGGATAGAGCGGAATCTTTTCCCGGATTTGTCGCCGGATGAAGAAAAGGTGGTGTCGTTGCTCCGAAAGGTCAACGACCTTCAGCTCAATATCATCAGTGTGAGGACGGCCATTCCCGTTGGAAAGCTCACGTCCCTGTTGCTGGGCATGGAGATGAGAGGTATCGTGAAGCCGTATGCCGGTGGGACGTATCACTTGTTGGAGTGATTGAAAAAATCATTATCTTTGCATGCAATGATGAAAATAGGGAATATAGAATTTAAGAAACAACCGCTCTTCCTCGCTCCGATGGAAGACGTTACCGATATAGGATTTCGCCAGTTATGCAAACGTTACGGTGCCGACATGATGTACACCGAGTTTGTTTCGGCCGATGCCATTATACGCAACATCAAGTCTACATTGGACAAAATGGTGATTGATGACGACGAGCGGCCGGTGGGGATACAGATTTATGGGCGCGACGTGGAGTCGATGGTCGAGGCCGCGAAGATGGTCGAGGCGGTTAAGCCGGATGTTATCGACATCAACTTCGGATGCCCCGTGAAGAAAGTTGCCGGCAAGGGCGCCGGTGCCGGCATGCTGAAGAACATACCGCTGATGCTCGACATCACACGTGCCGTGGTCGATGCCGTACGGGTTCCCGTTACGGCCAAAACTCGTTTGGGGTGGGACATGGACAACCTGATCATAACCGAACTTGCCGAACAACTGCAGGATTGTGGCATCCGCGCGCTCACTATACATGGGCGCACCCGCTCGCAGATGTACACCGGTGATGCCGATTGGTCGCTCATTGGTGAGGTGAAACGCAATCCGCGCATACATATACCTATTATAGGAAATGGCGACATCACTACGCCGGAGCAGGCCAAGCAGGCCTTCGACCGTTATGGTGTAGACGCGGTCATGATAGGGCGTGCCACGTTTGGATGTCCGTGGATATTCAAGGAGATGCGCAACTATCTCAACAGCACGTCGGGTGGTGGATTGGAAACGGCTGCACCCTTGACTGTCGACGATAAAATAGACATCCTTGAAGAGCAGCTCCGCATCAATGTGGAGCGTATAGACGAATACCGGGGTATCTTGCACACGAGGCGTCACTTGGCGGCTTCACCTGTTTTTAAGAACATTCCCAACTTCCGTCAAACGCGCATCGCCATGCTGCAAGCCAACACCATGGAGGAATTGACCGGAATTTTAGAAGAATGCCGATTAGTGCTCAGGGAGCATTCCCGGTAACTTGGAGTAAAAGCCCATTCTTGTAGCGTGCTTTCTCAAGGTGTTTTGAGATAAAAGATAGTTGAATTACACAGACAAACCAAGTTTACACCTTATATTTATATGGTGTATTCTGCTTCAATGGTCAATATTCTTCATGCAAATACAGTGCAAATGATTTGCAAATGCGAATTATTACCAATAACAAAGCATAAAAGAATTTTAGATTGAAAAGCCGCTTTGTAGTTGGTTTAGTGGATAAAAACTGGAATGTATTTTTTTTATTTATCCATCAAAATCAATGATTGTGTACATTGCAAGGAGTAAGCAATGTCTATATTTAT
>CAYVGR010000184.1:0-5453 GCA_964450065.1 uncultured Prevotella sp.
TTACAATCAGTAAGCAAAGCCGAATGTTAAAGTATTTAAGTGGACACTAGTGATTATCCATATAAGAAGAATATGTTGCATATTCTTGACCTGCGTATTTTGCACTCTATCTATTAATGCAAAAAACAACATCATCTTTTCCCACATAGGTTTGGAAGAGGGGATGTCTCAGACCACAGTCTTTGATGTAACACAAGACTGTAATGGTTTCATGTGGATAGCAACGAATGACGGACTGAACCGTTTTGACGGATATTCTTTTAAGATTTACAGAAACGATCTCAAACAGCAATTCTCTATTGGAAGTGACATTGTCAGAACTGTTATGTACGACAGCAAGAACAGACTGTGGGTGGGTACAGACAAATGCCTGTCGTATTACGACGCACTGTACGACCGGTTTCAGAATTTCTATATCTCCGGCACACCTCCTGTTGAACATATTGTTCAGTTAGACAAAGAACGGTTGTTGATCCACAGCAAAGGACAGTTGTGGATATTTCACACGAAAACAAAAAAGTTTACTCGTTCGAAGTCCATACCCCATGTGACCACTATTTAAAAAAACCAAAACAACATCTTGATTGGCAGCGTGTCAGGACTTTACACTTACGATGCAAAGACGCTAAAAACAACACCTATAGAGACACAGGAGCTATATGGGAAAAACATATGGACCATAGCCAGCTATGGTTCGTGGGTGTGGCTTGGGACAGAGGGGCATGGGCTCTATCTCTACAATATGAAATCAAAGAGTATCAAACGGTTTACCAAGGCCAACTCCCCGTTATGCTCTGATTTTATACGCTCGCTCGCAATCGATCCACAAAAACAGATATGGATAGGAACGGTCAATGGTTTGAATATTATCGACAGGGCCGGTGTCATGTCTGCCCATAAGAGTAATCCCCTCGAAACGGGAAGTCTGTCGCAGGCTTCTGTAAGATGTATCTTCTTCGACCAACAAGGAGGCATGTGGGCAGGAACATATTTTGGCGGGCTCAACTATTATCATCCGCTGAAACACCAGTTCAGCAAAATCAGTTTCATACCAGGGCAAAACTCTATCAACAACGATGTTATTGGCTGTATCGTAGAAGACCAAAACAAGAATCTTTGGATTGGAACCAACGAGGGCATCAATTTTTATGACGTCAAGAGTCGGAAATATGAACATATCACTTCCCGTAATGGTTTACAATCCAATGACATCAAGGTGATATATATCGACCCACAAACCGGCACAGCCTATATCGGATCTCAACTTGGCGGCTTGGGTATTATGGCGCAGAACTCGCGGCAGGTCAAGACGGTGCTCACTCATGAGCAATATGCTGATGGAAACAGTATCTATGCCATTTTGCCTGACAACGGAGGAAAAGAATTGCTATTGGGTACGCTCACGGGGTTGAAACGTTTCAACAAACAGACACAAACCATTACCCCTGTCAAGATTGCGGGCAAGGCTCAAACAAAAGAACAAAAGAAAATCCGAACCATGCACCGAGATGCTTACAACCGTCTGTGAGTAGGCACAGAAGGCGGACTCTTTGTATACAGACCGATCGGCAAGGGTTTTCGTCAGGTTTTTCCTTCCAATACAGACCATACTCTCAACCATGCTTTCATCTTCTGCATTTCACAAACCACAGATGGCTTTCTCTGGATAGGCTCACGGCAAGGCGTATTCAAAGTGAATCCGAAAACATGGCAGATCATAAACTATACCGTTGACCACGGACTCCCAAGCAACATTATATATGGTATATTGCAAGACACGTCCAACAACCTGTGGTTCAGCACAGGACACGGATTGTGCCACTTCAATTCAAAAACCGGGCAGGTAGTTAGAAGTTACACATACGAAAAGGGCATACAAGGCAACCAATTCACCCCACAGGCTTTTTGCAAAACCCATGACGGGCGTATGCTCTTTGGCGGTGTCAAGGGAATTACTGTATTCTATCCCGATTTACTTGCCGATAATCCTTACACGCCTCAAACCATCATTACAGAGCTGCGTATTTTCAATAACACTGTCTTTCCTGATGACAACTACAAGGTCTTAAAACAACAAATTGCGTTTACCAAACGTATTGTTTTATCCCACAGCCAATCCCTGTTCTCATTAGAATTTGTGGTTCCCAACTATATTGCCGGTTCCCACAACACGTTCGCATACATGTTGGAAGGTTATGACCGGAAATGGCATTACACAGACAAAAACCGAACAGTAAGCTATTCCAGATTGCCGCATGCCACTTACACCTTTAAAGTGAAAGCTGCCAACAACGATGGAAAATGGAATGAAGAGCCTACAACCCTCGAAATCGAGGTGCTCCCCATTTGGTACAATACATGGTGGGCACGCATAATGTTTATACTAATCACCATTGCCCTATCCATTATTGGGTTTAGATACGCATTGAGTCGAAAGGTCATGCAAATGCAATTGGAACATGAACGGCAGGAAAAACTAAGGATTCAGGAAGTTAACGAGATGAAACAACGTTTTTTTATCGACATTTCCCACGAGCTCCGCACACCACTCACGCTTATCAGCTCGCCTCTGCAGGAAATGCAGGAACGTGTTTCAGACTCATGGACACAGAAACAGTTTTCTATTATCAGGCGTAATGTCTATCGATTGTTGCGTTTGGTCAATCAGTTAATGGACTATAGACGGGCTGAGCTCGGCGTATTCAAACTACAGGTAGCACGCATCAATTTACACGAAGTAGTGGAGAGGCAGTTTAGTCTCTTCAACAGACTCGCCACGAAGGAAGATATTGATTATGAGCTGGAATCTTCTCTGCAAGAAAAAGAAGTGCTCTGCGACCCGAATTTCATCGAACTCATTCTAAATAACCTACTGTCTAATGCCTTCAAATACACACATGCAGGACAACGCATCACAGTAAGACTGTCTGCTGAAGAAAAAGGCACAGAACAAGGACAAACCTTATTACAAGTAGCAGATACAGGCGAGGGAATACCAGAAGACCAACAAGACAAAATCTTCGAGCGTTTCTACCAAGCGAACTCCATCCATACGGGAAGCGGAGTGGGTCTCTCTCTTGTCAAGCAATTGGTTTCTCTGCACCATGGAGAAATCAAGTTGGAAAGCTATCCGGGTAGGGGAACTACCTTCAGTGTTTATCTGCCTTCTACAGCAGAAGCCTATCGCACGGAGGAGTTTGCTAAAGAAAACGTTATAAGATCCTACACAGAGAATAGGTCAGACTTGTATTTCATGGAAGATGCATTAGAATTAGAGACAGAAAAGACGCAAGATCCTATTGCGACAGCAGATATGGCAACACTGCTCATTGCTGAAGACAACAGCGACATACGCCAACACCTGAAAGATTCGCTATGTGAGCAATATCGAATCATTGAGGCAAGAAATGGTGTGGAAGCCATGGAAATACTTGAGAAGGAAACGGTCGATTTGGTTATTACAGATGTGATGATGCCCGAAATGGATGGTCTGCAACTCTGTAAAAATATAAAGAACCACATTCAAACCTGCCATATTCCCATCATTATTCTCTCGGCTAAAGTAGAGATACAAGAACAACTAAGCGGCTTGCTTACCGGCGCAGACGACTACATCACGAAGCCCTTCTCCATCTCTATCCTCAAAGCAAAGATACACAATACGCTGCGCATACGTGAATTGACGATAGCTCATTACACCCAGACACAGCAGATTATCCCAAAAGAAATTGTAAGCAACAAATTAGACGAAGAGTTGCTAAACCGAGCCATTGACGTGGTGAACAAGAATATGGCCAACCCCGAATTCACAACCGAGATGTTTGCACGCGAAATGCTGATGAGTCGTTCGAATCTTCATATCAAACTGAAAGCTCTTACAGGAGAGTCGGCCAACGACTTCTTGAAGCGCATACGTTTCAACAAAGCATGCAACCTTATCATGGAACGCAAATATAACATATCCGAAATCTGTTATATGGTGGGCTTCAATTCTCCCTCTTATTTCTCAACCAGCTTTAAGAAGCGCTTCGGTTGCACACCTTCCGAATATATTGAAAGCGCAGAGAAATAATATATCATAGATTTCTATATAGAAAGCATCCATGTTGTAGTGTATGAAATTAAAGATGTCGCATAAGGAAATTTCTTTATGCGACATCTTTATTAAGGAACCATATGCGTCCTTGTTATTTATACTTCGATATCAGTATTCACATTCTTACAGCCATAAACGGCATAGAAGAACATGTAGATGAATGCTGCCAACGGAATGAGATAGCTCAGCATATAAGTAGACTTGTCAGCAAGGAAGTTCTGGCATAAGGGCAATATGCCACCACCAACCACCATCATCATGAAAATGCCCGAAGCGGCATTGATATATTTGCCCAAGCCTTCTGTGGCAAGATTGAATATACATGGCCACAACACGCTCGTGCAAAGTCCACAGCACACCAATAAAGGCACAGCCATAGGCACATATGCCGTGGAGAATGATGTTCCGTCAAATACGTACATATCGATTTGTGAACTATTGCCAACGAAAACAGCACTTGCTATGAGTATGACACCTATGGCAGTCATAACTGTCATCATACTCTTGCTTGACACCTTATTAGCAATAAAGCCAGCTATAAATCGTCCTACCAACATTAAGAACCAATAGGTCGCAGCAACACTTCCTGCAACGGCTACCGCTTGGCTGAGACCAGCTCCGCCTCCCTTAAGGGTGGTGTCTGAGATATAGAATATTAGAGTACTGGGAATACCAACCTCACATCCTACATAAACAAAGATGGCCAGAGTGCCTAACTTGAAATGACGGAACGACCAAGGTGAATGTTCGAAAACGGTCTTGTCAGTTACTTTTGCCACTTGTGGGTCTTCGATGTGTACCAAGGACAATATGACAAACGCTGCAGCAAATACTCCCATAGCAATAAACAACACGGGATTAACATCCACTATGAGCGTTCGTGCTGTTACGGTACCGATCAACGAACCTACCAACATAGGAGTCAGTGTGCCGGACAACGAGTTCAGAGTTCCTCCAATGAGAACCAACTGATTTCCCTTGTTGCCACCGCCGCCCAGCAGATTGAGCATAGGATTGACCACTGTGTTGAGAACACATACAGCTACTCCCGAGATAAAAGCTCCTAACAGATAAACCGCAAAGCCACTGATGTCAAGGTTAAAGAATCCTGAAAGATATTGTATGAATATCCCCAAGAACCCAGCTACTACTCCTACTAATGCCGTTTTCTTATAGCCCAATTTCACTAAAAGCTTTCCTGCTGGAATACCCATAAACAAGTATGCAAGGAAGTTCATGCCATTACCCAATATTCCTATTGTGTTTGCGTTCTCATGACCTACGAATGCATTTTTCCAAATAACACCTATAGGAGCCGCGAGATTGGTAACAAACGCAATCATCGCAAATAGGAACA
>CAYVGR010000185.1:0-5438 GCA_964450065.1 uncultured Prevotella sp.
TATTATTTTGCGACATTCACCAACCAGGCCGTCAAGATCGACACGGTGCGTGGCAACGTGATAGAACGTCGTGCTTCTCAGGTTCTTGTCAGCGACTATGCTGATGGCCCATATCGGCTTTTCGGCGATGCCACCTATCTTCCGGCCGATCGTCCCACCCTCGATGGAACGTTCTGGATCGATCTCGACGGCAAACCCTATATGGTTTACTGTGGTGAATGGCTTGCAAACTGGAACGGAACCATGGAGAAGATAGAGCTTAAGCCCGACCTTAGCGGTACCATTGGCGAGGGCAAAGTGATGTTTCGAGCATTTGATTCGCCCTGGAGCCGGGAGCGCGAGAACGGTAAGATTGTTCCCAACAAAGTGACGGACGGGCCTTATCTCTTTAGAACGGGTACGGGAAGACTGGGTATGATATGGACGTCGTGGGTCTACGATGTCTATACGCAGGGTGTAGCCTACTCCGAAAGCGGGACGCTCGATGGCCCCTGGATACACGAGCCGCAGCCCATCACACCGCCCAACTTCGGGCATGGCATGCTGTTCCGCGATTTTGACGGGCAGTTGTTGATGAGTGTGCACAGCCACAAGTCGGTTAAAGGGCATTATGTTCGCATTCCACATTTGTTCAAAGTCGACCTGAGTGGCGACAAACTCGTAGTGGATCAGAATCCGCTTTAGACCAATGGCACAGAAGTTTATCATCACCCGGAGGGGCATTATGCGTCTCGGCAACGTCATGATGCACAAGGATTTGCTGCAGCGTGGCGACAGTTGTATGGGTGGGGGATTCTGGCATTTCGACCCCATCGGCACACAGCTTGTGCTGAGTGGGGCTTCCTATGATTTCGGGGCACCCATGTGGGAATATATGTGTGAGAATCATGTCAGCCTGAAAGTGCCGTTCGACTATCAGGGACTGAACCTCGTTTACCGACCCGACGGGCATGGCGAACAGGAGTTTCGGGTGAGCGAGGAAATGAAGATAGAGTATATATGAGCTCCAACAAGCTTACCATCCCAACTCATTGAGCGTCTCTTGGGCATGCTCAAAGCCGTTTTTGGCAGCTTCCCGATACCAGTAGCGAGCCTTTTTGAAATCCTTCTTGATGCCCCGGTGACCACCATAATATATGCTTGCCAAGTTGTATTGTGCTTCGGCAATGCCATCATTGGCCATCTGTTCGGTTACTTTCAGAAACTCAGCATCGGGGAGTGCCATGTATTTTTTCAGCGTGAGCCCGTATTTCCGGAAAGGCTGTTCCAGCTTCATGTACTTCTCAATCATTTCTTTCATTTCCCCTGCATCGGCTGCTCCGAGGCTGTCGGCTTTTACAATCCATTCGTAAGCCTTGTCAATATTCTGTTCTACAGTTTCGCCTTCCATCAGCAAGACTGCCATTAGCACCATGCCGTCAGCCGAGCCCGCCTTGGCCGAACGGTAGGCCCAGCGAGCGGCTTCCTCCTTGTCGACCTTTGTTCCAAGACCTTGGTAATACAGCAGGGCTACTGCATACATCGACTGTGCGTCGCCGGCATCCGCTCCACGGCTTGCCCAACAGAATGCCGAATCGTTGTTTTGCTCCACTCCTATACCGCTGTTATATGCCAGTGCCACATTGCACATGGCCAGCGGTAAGCCAGCCTCTGCACTCTGATAAAAATAGGCAAAGGCCTTCTTGGTGTCTCGGATAACACCGTCCCCGTCCCGATACATCAGGCCAAGATTAAAAGCAGCTTCGGGATGTCCTTGCTCCGCAGCCATCGAATACCACTTATGGGCCAGAGTCGCATTTCGCTCTTTGCTCAGCGTGTAATAGTAGCCCAAGTAAAATTGGGCATCAGGTGAACCTTCGTTGGCATAGAAACGCACGGAGTCGAGCGTCAATCCGCTTTCGGCTTCGAGCGCCTCAACGGTGAGTGTATCTTTCAATGGCAAATGAAAATTTTGTGCATGCAACACCGAGCCAAGCATCATCGCCAAAGACAAAAACATGTATTTCAGTTTCATACAATTCCCATTTGATATTGATTAACGCACAAAAATAGTAAAAAAGAGGAATATAATAGTATCTACAATATACAAATCGGAAAATTTTGATTAATTTTGTGCATACCGTCAAGGCGATGCCCGAGGCATCGTTGTTATAACATTAAAAACGTTACACATTATGAAACTCGCAGAAGCATTGGCTATTCGCAAGGATACGCAAAAGAAAATAGAGCAGCTTAGAAGTCGTTTGCTCAATAATGTAAGAATTCAGGAGGGCGAGCAACCCTCAGAAAACCCTGTTGAGCTGATGAAGGAACTCGATGGTTGCCTGATACGGTTGCAGGCGCTGATATTCCAAATCAACAAGACAAATATGCACACCGTGGACGGTGGCAAAACCTTAACTGAGTTGCTGGCCGAAAAAGACGTGTTGGCTTTGCGCACCTCCGCCTTGCGTGATGTGTTCAACAGAGCGTCTGAGTCGCAGGAACGATACAGCCGTTCGGAAATTAAGGTCATCACCACGATAGATATCAAGGAGCTTGGCCGACAGATAGACAAATATTCTAAACAGCTTCGTGAGTTGGATATCAGGATTCAGAGCCTAAACTTCTTGACCGATCTGGAAGAATAGGCCGCACATTTTAGGATCGTAATCTTCTCTTTATAGGTGCGAACTAAACTCCGCATGGTTATCGGAACAGGGAACCGATGGCGTTCGAATCGTCATTCTTGCATGTTGCATTTCCCAGCATAACCACGCACGTTGCATATCGTATGTAGCATTTTGCACTACCATTAGTTGACTATAATAGAGAAGATGAGGGTGGGATTGGGGATTTTTATGGATATGCACCCTGCATATTCTGCGCTTCTGTACGATGCCAAACCGTGATTGGTCGATAGCCCATTACAATATCTTGCAACGACGTAATCAGAAGGTCATGGTCTTTGATGTGTAAAATTAAATTATCTTTTTTCAGCGATTATTTTTGGAACAACCAGAGAAAAATGCGCCATGTTTCAACCGGTGTTTTCGGCTGGGAATACTGATAAAATTTGCAGGCGGCGGGGTTAGCATCTTATCATCATGCGGTTTGGGCTTCCCGACCATGTGAAGACACTCTATCCGTCGTATGATTAGACCTTTGTCACCCTGCCATTCGATATGCAATCGGCGAGTGAAAAAGTTGCGCTCGCAAGGGGTGTTTTATAAAGTCTCTGATTGTAAGCCCTTTGCAAATCTGCGCAAATTTCGCGTATTTCCAACCGAAGTGTTTATGTTTTTGAATTCGCGAAGCATGGAGGGGTGTCTGTCAATAAAAATACAATCAAGATTTTCGATAGGTTGAGAGTCACATAGGTTTGGAGGAGGGGACGATTGATGGGCGGTCGGGGGCATGTGCCCCATGTTTTATCATCTCGTGTTTATTTTTTGATTCAAAATTCAACTCGTTCGGTGATGTGCCCGCTACGATCCTCGACTTGTTGGTACTTTATCTTCGCAAATGAGTATGAAATCTGCCAAGGTTTTATGGACAGAACTCACCCATATTGTGTTTATTTGTTAGTATAAGTTGGTTTTTCAGTACAATATCTTGTGTTTTTGACTTTTTTTTAGTTACTTTGCTTTTCAATACATGAATTACTAAAATTGCAGACATGAAAAGAGAGACGCTATGTGTTCAGGCAGGCTGGAAGCCAAAGAATGGCGAGCCGTGCGTATTGCCGATTATCCAAAGTACCACATTTAAATATGATAACAGTGAAGAGATGGCCATGCTTTTCGATTTGAAAAAGGAGGGCTATTTCTATACACGTTTGCAGAACCCAACAAATGATGCCGTGGCCAGAAAGATATGTGCTCTGGAAGGTGGGGTGGGTGCCATGCTGACCTCGAGCGGACAGGCTGCCAACTTCTATGCTGTGTTCAATATATGCGAGGCAGGTGGGCATATCGTTGCATCCAACGAGATCTATGGCGGAACGTACAACCTGTTCAACGTGACGTTGCGGAAACTGGGCATAGAGTGCACCTTTGTTAATCCTAATGCACCGGAGGAGGAAATACAAAAGGCTTTCCGCCCCAATACCAAGGTACTGCTTGGAGAGACCATCAGCAATCCGGGCTGCAACGTGCTGGACATAGAGAAATTTGCCAAACTGGCTCATCGAAACGGCGTCCCGTTGATTGTGGACAACACCTTTGCGACGCCTATAAACTGTCGCCCGTTTGAATGGGGCTGCGACATCGTGACCCATTCGACAACCAAATACATGGACGGGCACGCAACGCAGGTGGGCGGAGTGATTGTGGACAGTGGTAATTTCGATTGGGATGCGCACGCTGATAAGTTCCCAGGGCTTTGCACTCCTGACGAATCCTATCATGGCCTGACCTATACAAAAGCTTTTGGCAAAATGGGATATATCACCAAATTGGTGGCTCAACTCATGCGAGATATGGGTTCTATTCCCGCTCCCCAAAATTCTTTCTTGCTGAACTTGGGACTTGAAACCCTCCACCTGCGCATGCCGCAGCATTGTAAGAATGCACAGGCCGTGGCCGAATTTCTGCACGACGACGATAGGGTAGCATGGGTGAACTATAGTGGGTTGAAGGATAATGCGAATCATGAGCTGGCCCGTAAATACCTGCCCAACGGCTCTTGCGGTGTTCTTTCCTTTGGCCTGAAAGGTGACAGAGATACGGCCATCAAGTTTATGGATGCCCTCAAGTTGGTGAATATAGTGACCCACGTGGCCGACATTCGCACTTGTGTGCTTCATCCAGCAAGCCATACCCACCGTCAGCTTTCGGACGAGCAGCTGCGTGAGGCCGGTATAGCGCCGGATCTTATCAGGCTCTCGGTGGGTATAGAGGCCGCTGAGGATATCATTGCCGACATCAAGCAGGCGTTGGATAAGGTATAATGGAAAGCAGGTGTTAGGCGTGTTCGCCGCCCTTGTCGGCATGGCCGCAAACCGATAGCTTGACTTCGGTATCCCCGACAACAAGCCCGAATGGTGTCAAGGCTAAACTGCGAGGGCAGTGTTGAAACGAAAACCTCCCCAAAACATCTTCGAAAAGAGTTTTGGGGAGGTTTGTTTGATTATGATTTGTTAGAACTTATCTGGGTTATACACATCCGTATGAGCCACCCATCAGTAGGGCGTCGCCATATATGGTCATGCACTTCATATAATGCTGAATAAACTTATTGACAACTTTTTGTATTGTGTTTTTTATCTTTTGCATAACTTTTCGACTATTAAACAGTTAATACTAACTCTTCTCTCAAAATAAATGGGCTTTTATTTGCCCATACTCAAATTGTTGTTTCTGTTCACAAACTGTGAAGCGAAGGCTACTGTAATAGCCAATACAATCATTAATACTACCATAATTTTTCCTTTCTTTTAATTCGGGAGCTCGTGTTTA
>CAYVGR010000186.1:0-5432 GCA_964450065.1 uncultured Prevotella sp.
TCAAAATTAGGCACGCGCATTGATTCTTCATTCTTCACTCTTCCCTCTTCCCTTATTTATATTCTTCCCTCTTCCCTTATAATTTGCGTCTTGCCGTTGATTTTTATTAAAAACATGTTACATTAACTATAATTAACAAAATGGGGGGTAATTTTAACAAGACTTTATAACTTTGCACCGTAAGATCAAGGTATTCAAGATATTAACTTACAGGACTTTTGAGTTGCACAAACTATTTGAATCTTGATAAACCTCTGTTAATGATCGCATTTCGTATAGATTGTAAGACCCATCCGAATTGTGTATCAATATTCGACCGATAATGCTTATGGCATGGCCGCACCATGCTGGTTGTGCAGCGTTTATATGTTATAGAGAGTACCCTTGGGTGAGCAGCGGTCTTGCGATGCTTGCCTTGTGGGTGAAGAATTTTATTAAACAACAAATGTATAGATGAAAAAGAATTATGTTACACCGGGGCTTATGCTTATACCCGTAGCAGGAGTCGTAGGCCCAAACGCAGGGTCACCTGAAAAGGGTGACGCTGACCTTCAGCCAGAGCTGCCACCAGAAGAACTGGAGGACCTTGAAAATGGTGGTGGCTGGTAACTCACATGTAACTTGAACAATTTAAAAAACAAGAAAAGAATGGAAAAAATATTACAACGCATTTTGTTGCTGTTGCTGCTGTTACCATTGTCTTTGGTGTCTTCTGCACAAAATTATGCAGAAGTATTGCCTGGTAACAGCAAAGTCTTGAAAACCGACAAGGTAAGCGGAAGCGAGACTTTGAGCTCCATTACGCTGGAGGTGACTTTAGCTGCTGGTACACAGCCCAATGGCCAGGCACAATTGCGTACGTCGACGGACGAGGATAAGCTGGTGAACACTGGGACAAATGAACTGAAGGATGACGTGCTCGTACAGAAAAGCACCGATCCAAATGTTTGGGAGATAACTTGGCTTAACGTTCCTGTGGGGGATTACAAGATATACTTCCAGCAGCAGAGTGGCACAGGTCATACCTTTTTACACGATGTTACCATAAAGGAGATACCCGCCAATTTAGTTCCTAAATTAACCGTGAAGACCACTCCCAGTTATTGTGATGCCAAAGCGGGGACGGCCATGCTTCAGGTTAAAGATGGTACTGCTCCTTATGCCTGCACGGCTGTCATTACCCGTGCAGACGGAAAGACAGAGACACTTACAAAAACTATCACAGATAATTCGTGGACAATCGAAGGTTTGGCTGCAACCGAATATGTAACCTTTAGGGTGACAGACCAAGGTGGGCAAACCGTTACTGCCAAGTCGGATGTGATAACCAATGCGTCTGTCGAAGTAAAAACGAACAACTATATCTATGTGTTCCAAAACGGAAATGGATTGTGTTCATTCGATTATTATGTGTATGTAGTCATCAAGACAACTAATGCGGATGCTGCCAAGAAGCAGACTGAAATGCTTGCTCAAAGCATGATGTTGAAAAAATATGATAAGTATGGAGAAGGAGATAGCTATGCTCTTGAATACGATCCAAATTTGGATAAGAATTACACAAGTTCCTTCTACCGATATTTCAAGATACCCAGCTCGGCCAACCTAGCTGACAAAGAACGCTTCGGCCTCTCATACGATAAGTTGTGTGGAGGAACGGTGAAGGCAAATACATATCAATATGAGCTACGCAATCTGGCTGACATGACAAACATCTATTCGTCGGCCGACGGCTCTCTGTGTGACGCAGAGTCTGGCACATACAAGCTGAACTACAATTTCATTGGTGAAAACAACTATTGGTCTAATACCCATTATGTATTTTTGGATGCTAACAAATATGGCCGGATACTCAAAGAATCTAATGGCAGTTACGAGCTTGTGAATGACAAGGTGTTGATGCCTACCGAGAAGTTCCCAAATTGGCCTTTCTCCAATTCCATACCCTTGCCTGGTCCTGGAAAATACAGGTTTGAGTATGGGTCAGAGACTGATTGTCCCCAAACCTACTTCTCAAAGGAGTTCGAGGTGAAGTTGCCATCCGTGAGCATCAAGGGAGCTGATGGAGGAGTGTCACCCTCTGCCGTACAGTGTTATACAGTGTATGGCAATACGGCTGGTATCGCATTCCAAATAAAAAATACAGGATTCCCATTTACCGTTGAGGTGAGCAGACCCGATAACAAATCGTCGTTTGAGGTTGCTGATTTCTTGACCAAGAACACATACACCAAGCAAATACAGTTTCCTGTGAAGGTGACCTATCAGAAAGAGCAGCTTATTTATGTGATAGGTGACCTGCCCGCAGGGGAGTATGTCATGAAGGTAAAAGATGCTTGCGGACAGGAAGCAGAGCAGGCTTTCAGCATCAAGGACACCGACCTGCAGCACTATAATCCGAGGAACGACGAGGGATATAAAAATGGTGTGTATGTTGGTATCGACTGCAATGGAAACAACATTGTCAAGATGAACTATGGCTCCTCTTGTAACAATTTGGGAGTGGCGTACAGTCTTAACAAAAATAATAAAAGCTGGACGACTTCTGGACGTGCACCTTATCGTGATAATTATAAGGAAGACAATTTGATAAAGAAGAATGCTTTCTCGGTAAGTTTTCACAATATGTTCCCACAGATGGATGGCTCACGTTCGTCGGAGTTCCCATACTATTCAGCTATTGAAAAGGTGGACACTGTGTTTAATTACGGAGGCCAAAAAGCAGAGCGTGCAGGAAATTGGGCTACCAAAGCATATAAGTTCAATTTTGAGAATATCACAGGCGCAGACGCTACGGCATTTGACGTGTTTGGCGCCATGTGCAAGAAAGACGACCCATCATCAGGAATGATTGCCGTTGGTGTAAAGAAAGGGGTAAACTATACTGGAACGCTCAGTTACGAATTGTTTACCACAGCCGACGGAACGACACCTGGCACGAAGGTGAAGGAAAATTCCGATTTGGTGAACAATGTTTGGACAAATGTGCAAGAAGGAAAATATCTTGTAAAAATAACTTATGGTGATGGATGCGAAACTAAGAAATTCGTAGAGGTGAAAGCAGCTGATATCCCATTGCCAGGGTTGGAGACAGAGATAGTAGACCAATATAAGTTTAAGGATCCTATTTATGTTGATATAACGAAGAATGACAAGCCTCTACATCTCATATTGCCTGTTTCACCTTATATATATAATGTAGAATGGGTGGATATTACAGACCCTGCTCACGAGGTGAGTAAAGGTACTGGCAATGAAATTTATACATCATTTACGGAAGAAGGTACTTATACATACGAAATAAGGACAACGTTTACTGAAAATACCTCATGTAAAGGTACTTCTGGTGGTACGCGAAAGGTAACGTTCATTGTCAAAGGACCAAACTACTGGTTGGGCAAGACAGATGAGAATTTCAGTGACAAGAGCAACTGGACTGCAAACAGAGTACCAGAAGAAAAAGAAGACATCATTTTTGCCACAGTGGAAAATTATGGTACCGAGGCAATCAATGACTGCCGCTTGGTTAATGGTGCCGAAAACCTTAACTTTGTGGCCGGCAAGCTCGAAAATCAATCTGCCAAGGCCATGGTGATTCCGGCAGGCAGTGGATTGAAAGTAACCAATATGGTTGGCTTTGAGCACGAAGCAGGTGAGCCTGTTCGCTTGAAGATTGAAGCTAAGGCAGGCAAGCCCAATGGTACATTCGTATATGCTGGTGCTCCTTCTAATGCCAAGGTGTTTGCAGAAGTACAGATGAATGTAAAATCAACTAAACTTCCGACACCTACCACATGGAAGGATAACGTTCAAGGGTCTCCTACTTTTGGGGAAAATTTACCCGTGGCGTTTACCGACCAGTTCTTTGGTATCCCGTTCCAGCAGACCTCTTCTGCATGGCTCGGTGGTTCATACATTTATAAGTATGATGAGGCAACCAACGCAAGCAACAAGTTCTACCAGAAGTTTACGGGCTTGAAAGCCAAGGAAATGATGACCGCATTTGCTGGTTACTCTATCCGCAGCACAGCCGCAGAAGCTAAGGTGAAATCTATGAAAGGTTACCTGAACTTGGGCGATGCTACCTTGACGCTGACCCGCAAGGCCTCCTTGGTTACTGGTGCCACTGGTAGTGATGCCGTTAAACACTGGGGCTTGGGCCAAAACCTCTTTGGTAACTCTTATACTGCTCCTATCAAGATCAGTGCACTTGCTAATATCCCGGCAACTATAGATCAGACGATTTATATGTACAACACGGGTAGTGCCAAGGACTGGGGCGATGCTTCTGATCCATCAGTAACGTCAACGTCGGCCGGAACTTATTTGGCCGTTCCCGTCAACACTGCCGAACAGCAGCGTGTCGATGAAATCCCGTCGATGCAAGGTTTCCTGCTGAAGTTCACCAATGAGGCAACAACGCCTGACGGCGGCGATGAGACTGTAACGCTGAAGTATGACTACTTGCAGTCTTCTGCTACTCAGGTGCAACGCGCCAAAGGCTTTGGGCTTACCGCAAACAGCAAACCCGGCTTTGTGAAGTTTACTTTGACTGGCGAGAAGGTAAAAGACGAGATGTGGTTGTTTGAGCAGCCCAACACTTCGGACGCTTTCGACAACGGATGGGATGGCCAAAAACTGGGTGCAGAGATGATGACCGACAAGATCTATTCCAACTCACGGGCTGGCCAGCTACAGGTGAACACCACCAATGATTTGACAACAGCCAACATTACGGTGGTAACCGGCGAGGGCGGTGACTATACGCTGACGCTCACCCATGAGAATCTCCCGCAGTACGCCAACCTGAAACTCATCGACATGAAGGCCAAGACGGTTGTTCCCTTTGAGGGCAACACCATGGAATATCATTTCACGGCACCGTCGAACACGGTGGCTGCCGATCGCTTCGTTATGATGAACACCACGGCAACCTCATTCGACAACTTGCCCACCGACATCCAGCACGTCACGACGTCAACTTGGAACGGTCCGGCCACCGTATATGCCACATCGGGCGAACAGGTTGCGAAGGTGCGCCTGCCAGAAGACATGGCTCGCCTGAAGGCTCAGCTGCCCGGCGGTGTGTACGTTATCTCGATGCAGGTAGACGGTAAGACTGTGAACCAGAAATTGGTGATAACCCGTTAATCATCAATCGTAATCTCAATCAAAAAGGGTGATGGCTATATGCTGTCACCCTTTTTAATTCAAAATTCACAATTCATAATTCAAAATTGGCTGACGCGCATTTGTAATTCACAATTCACAATTCACAATTTTCAATTATTCGCAAGCTCATCAATTCGTCATAATAAGCTGGCGCGGTGCAATTCAAAATTGGCTGACGCGCTGGGGTAAGGCAGATATTCTAAGATTATTTGCGAAGCAAATGGGAATATATTTTGCGATGAGCTTTTCGTTCACAAAAT
>CAYVGR010000187.1:0-5420 GCA_964450065.1 uncultured Prevotella sp.
CGTGAGCCAGCATTTGGCGGCCGTTGACATCGCCAATGGCATAGATGTGGCTGAGGTTGGTCTGCATGTTGTCGCTGGTAACAATTCCCGTTCTACTTGTTTTTAGGCCGATTTTATCTAAGCATAATCCTTCGGTATGCGGCTTTCGACCGGTAGCAACGAGTATAAGCTCCGCTTCAACGGTTGCCTCTATGTCTTTCTTGATGTCTTTAAAGATAACCTTGTTGTTATCAATCTTTTGCACAGCTGACCCCAAGAAGAACTCGATGCCTTGTTTCTCCATCATCTTGCGCAGTCTGCGGGCAATTTCAGCATCCATTGTTGGCAGGCATTCCTTAAGATACTCCACCACGCTGACCTTGCACCCGAAAGCGGAAAACACTGAGGCCATTTCCATACCGATAACACCTGCGCCCACAATGCAGAGACTTTGGGGCAGAGTTTCACGGGCGAGAAGCTCTTCAGAGGTTACTACGTATTTGCTTATGGGTTGCCCGTCGCTTCCCAGTCCCGGTATGGGAGGAAACTTGGCGGTGGAGCCTGTGGCAATAATAATGTGGTCGGCCTCTATTCCTTCTTCGCCCACGACAACGGTATGGGCATTCTTGAATGTGCCATGCCCATGGATAAAGGTAATGCCTGGCTGTCGCATCAGGGCTTCAATGCCTTGCCTGAGATTGCCAACTATATCGTCTTTTCTCCGGATGGCTGCTTGGAACAAGGCCTGACCATCGTCTTTCCCAAGTGCATTCTCGGCATCGTGTACGAGAGATTTGGTCGGAATACATCCGCTGTTCAGGCAGGTTCCGCCGACATGTTGCTCCTCAATGATTACTACTTGCAATCCCTGGCGGGCGGCATACGCAGCAGTCTCGTAACCTCCGGGGCCGCTTCCAATAATAATAAGGTCTGTCTTCATAGCTTACTCTTCCGGAAATATCAAGATAGGATGGCGGGCAGCCTGCACGTCGTCTACTCTCGAAATAGGCGTTTCATGGGGGGCTGACTTGACCAATTCGGGCTGCTCAGCTGCTTCGCGGGCAATGCGTCGCATCACTTCAACAAACTTGTCTATCGTTTCCAAGCTCTCATTTTCGGTGGGCTCTATCATCATGGCCTCATGAAATAACAGTGGGAAATAGATGGTTGGGGCATGATAGCCAAAGTCGAGCAACCGCTTGGCGATGTCCATCGTGGTTACTCCAGTAGACTTGTCACGCAGTCCGTTGAATACAAACTCGTGTTTAGAGAGACCTTCGATGGGCAATTCATAAAGCTCCTTGAGCTGTTCTTTGATATAAGTGGCATTGAGCGTGGCCAAAGGGCCGACGTTCTTGATGTTTTCCTTGCCCAAAGTCAGGATGTAAGTCAGTGCCCGAAGCTCCACAAGGAAATTGCCATGATAGGGGTTTACTGTTGGGAAAAACTCCTGCAATCCCTCACGCACACCTACAGGGCCACTTCCCGGACCACCACCGCCATGCGGAGTGGAGAAGGTTTTATGCAGGTTAAGATGTACTACGTCAAAGCCCATGTCGCCCGGCCTGCACACTCCAAGCAGCGGATTGAGGTTCGCACCGTCGTAATACATCAGGCCACCGCATTGATGCACCATCTCTACAATCCTTACAATGTCGTGCTCAAACAGTCCGAGAGTGTTGGGATTGGTCATCATCATGGCGGCAACCGAATCGTCGAGTTTGGTGGCCAAGTCGTCTATGTCTACCGTTCCGTCGGCCTTGCTCTTCACCTCAACTACCTCCAGGCCACATACTGCGGCCGAAGCAGGGTTGGTGCCGTGTGCCGAGTCGGGTACGATAACCTTTGTACGTCCGAGATCTCCATGGCTTTCATGATAACTACGAATAATCATGAGACCTGCCAGCTCGCCGTGAGCACCTGCGCAAGGTTTCAAGGTGAAGTCGGCCATACCCGTAATTTCAGCCAGTGCTCCTCGCAAAACCTTGGTCACTGTCTGTGCGCCCTGTGTGGTTGAGACTGGTTGCAGTGGGTGAAGATTGATGAAATGCCGACTTGCTGCAATCTCTTCGTTAAGCTTTGGATTGTATTTCATCGTACATGAGCCCAGTGGATAAAAGCCGTTGTCCACACCAAAGTTGTTGCTACTGTGATTAGTATAATGACGCACCACGGTCATTTCGTCGCATTCGGGCAGTTCGGCTGCCTGCTTCCTGTAAGCTGATTGGGGCAGGGCATGGTGCGGGAACTCATTCTTGGGTAGGCTATAGCCTTTCCGTCCGGCATGGCTGAGTTCAAAAATAAGGTTGCGATATAATTTGTTGTTCATTGCTTTCCCTTTCTTATTTAATGAAACTCAACAGGTTTTCTATTTCTTCCTTCGTGCGTTGCTCGGTCACAGCTAACATCAGGGTATCTTCAGCTATTTTTATACCGCCAAAGATTCCATTCTCGAGCCACAGCTGTTGGAGGGCATCAAGGTCTCCGTCGTACTTCACGCAAAATTCGTTCAGGAACTCTCTGTCCGGGAAAGCGTCATGAAACCTTCCTGTAGCCAGCAGCGCTTCGTGCAAATAGTGTGCACCGTCGCATCCCATTTGCGTAGCTTCCCCGAGTCCATTCTTGCCCATGAGAGCCAGGTAGAGCGTTACCCAAAGCGTCATTAGTCCCTGATTGGAACAGATGTTCGACGTTGCTTTTTCGCGTCGGATATGCTGTTCGCGCGCTTGCAGCGTAAGAACAAATGCGCGTCTACCGTCCTGATCTGTGGTTTGTCCCACAATTCTGCCTGGCATCTTACGCATATACTTGTTCGTGGTACACATATATCCAAGATAAGGGCCGCCCCAAGCCATCGGCATTCCAAGGCTTTGAGCATCTCCAACGGCAATGTCGGCACCCCATTCGCCAGGTGATTTGAGCAGGGCGAGGTCGGCTGCAATGCTGTTAATGATGAAGAGAGCTTTCTTGTCGTGACACATATCGGCAATCCCCGAGAAGTCTTCGATAATACCATAATAGTTGGGTTGCTGCACGATTACGCCGGCCACACCGCCTTGTGCAAGCATGTCGGGCAGTGTGGAGAAGTCGGTTGCACCGTTGTTTTGGGGAATCATCTCTATGCCCACACCCTGAAAATGGGCATATGTTTTCACCACTTCCAACACCTTGGGATCTATGGTTTCAGAAATCAGCACACGGTTTGATTTCCTTACGGTGGCATGTGCCATCATTGCAGCCTCGGCCGTAGCTGTCGAGCCATCATACATGGAAGCGTTGGAAACTTCCATGCCGGTAAGGCGTGCCATCATCGTTTGGTACTCAAAGATATAATGCAAAGTACCCTGCGATACTTCTGCTTGATAGGGTGTATAGCTCGTCAGGTATTCCGAACGACTCACAATTTGCGGAATTACCGATGGTGTGTAATGATCATATACTCCCGCTCCGGCAAAACATGTCTTTTGTTGATTCTTTGAACCGAGCTTTTCAAAATATTGTCTTATCTCTATTTCGCTCTTGGCAGCAGGAAGGTCGTAGTCGCCTTTCAGCCGCACTTCCTTGGGTACATCCGCATTCAGATCGTCCAAAGATTTCACCCCGATGACTTCCAGCATGTGTTGGATGTCATCGGGTGTGTGTGGAAAGTATTTAAACATAGTCCTTTGTGATATAATAGCTTCAATATTAAACTTGTAACTTATTTGATAGAAGCCAAATAAGCTTCTTCGTTCATCAAGCTATCCAACTCGGAAACATCCGAGAGTTTCACCTTTATAATCCAGTTGGCATTCGCATCTTTGTTGATTAGTTCGGGCTCATCTTCCAAAGCCTCATTCACCTCAACAACAGTGCCGCTCACCGGACTCATCAGGTCGTTGGCAGCCTTCACGCTTTCCACTGCTCCAAAATCTTCGCCGGCTGTCACCTCGTCGTCCACGTCGGGCATGTCTACATACACAATGTTACCCAATGCCTTCTGCGCATAATCGGTAATTCCAATATAACCAAATTCGCCTTCTACACGAACATACTCATGTGATTCGCAATAATAAGTCATCATACTTTTGTTTTTATTTTTTGTAATGTTTATCATAGAATTTCTTTTTCACGATAGTGCCGGGGAAAGTCTTCTTGCGAATCTGCACCTCCACCTTGTCGCCCAACTTTAAATCAACATCAACCAAAGCCACTGCACAGCTCTTGTCCACAGAGATGAGACGATATCCGGTGGTCACTTCGCCCACTTCCTTGCCATTCTTCAGCACCTTGTAGCCATGGCGCGGCACGGCACGGTCTTCCATTTCAATGCCACGGAGCCGCTTGGTGGGGCCTTCTTCCTTTTGTTTGGCAATAGCTTCCTTTCCGATAAAGTCTGGTTTGTCGAGTTTGCAGAACATGCTTAGGCCGGCCATCACGGGTGTAATGGTATCGGACAGCTCGTCGCCGTAAAGCGGCAACCCCACTTCGAAGCGGAGCGTATCGCGGCATCCCAGGCCGCAAGGCACACATTGTCCGCTGGCCATGAGCTTATCCCATTGCTCCACAATAAAGGCATGGGAACCGTAAATCTCGAAGCCATCCTCGCCTGTGTAGCCTGTTCGGCTGACAATGATGTCTTCATTGCCAACGCTTATAGTCTTGACAGTATAGAAACTCAGATCCTTGCAGTCCAATCCAAGCACTTCAGCCATTACCTTTTCCGACTCCGGCCCCTGCACGGCCAGTTGTCCATATCGTTCCGAAGCGTGGTCTATTTCTACCTCAAAGCCGTCCTTATTCTTCATCATCCAGTCCACATCCTTATCAATATTGGCAGCATTGATGACAATGAAGAATTCCTGGTCCCCCATTTTGTAGACCAGCAAGTCGTCTACCGTACCGCCATCGGGGTAGAGCATCATGCCATAGAAGATTTTATGGATGGGCGCGTTGGTTACATCATTGGTAAAGATATGATTGACATATCTTTCAGCGTCTTTGCCCCTCACAAAGACTTCGCCCATGTGGGAAACATCGAAAACACCGCAATGTCGGCGAACCGCATTGTGCTCCTCGATAATAGAAGTATATTGTATGGGCATATCATAGCCCCCAAAGGGTTGGATGAGCGCACCCAGTTTGGTGTGACGTTCATAAAGGCAAGTTCGTTTGTTCATTGGTCTATATGATGTTATTACTATTTCTTGAATGTACTGATATTCTTTAGTTGCAAACTTAACGAATTAATTTGAATAAATTGATTGAATATGTGAAAAAAATAAGCTTGCTAAACTAAAAAAAATAGATATAATAAATACATACATCAAAAGACTTGGTTATGACTGTTTGCCATGTTGACATAAAATATAACTCTATATGCCAACATCTTTTGATGTATGTATTAAAACACTAGTGTCCACTTAAATCCTTTAACATTCGCTTAAACTGCCCTTAGATCA
>CAYVGR010000188.1:0-5394 GCA_964450065.1 uncultured Prevotella sp.
CCGCCCGACTGAACCTGTAATTTATTGCTGTAGTCCGACAACCAAGCGGGAATGTCCATTCCCACGCCCGGCCATTCGTTGCTGGTACGCTGGGCATAACCATGAGCCACGAAAACCCGGTCGTTGAGCCACATCATTCCCTCGCCAAAGGCAGTTTTGCGGAACCCCGTACGCATGGCATGATCGTCTATCTTAGAGCCGTCGTCAGCCATCAGTATGGTTCGGACCGTATAAAGATATCCATACCCCCAACTCCAGAAGTGGGCGTTGTCAAGATTGCCCTCCACAGCCACGGTTTTGGTCTCTCCGGGCTGTAGCGTGTAACGCTGACCTTCGAAATGGCCGACTTCTTGGCCATCCTTGTCAATCAGCTTACAAAGATAGGTGAACGAGCGAGACTTATCATCATCGTTTCGCACTTGCGATTCGGCATGGACAACAACCTTTTTGCCGGGAATATCATAATCCTTCCCATAAACATATACACCCGTGGTTTTCAGGTTCGTGTACAAAGGCAATGTCTGATAAAGTTTGTCGCTTACATGCAACCATACATTCTTGGGAATGCCACCATAATTTGCGTTGAAGTTCCTGTCGTTCCACTGAAAGGTGCTACCCGTAGACCTCTCGTGATAACGCCAGTCGCTGTCCACCCATACTGCGATGACGTTTTCGCCTTCTTTAATATAAGGTGTAAGATCCCATCCACTGGCCATCACGCCATTTTCAGTCATTCCCAAACTGTGGCCGTTGATAAAGACTTCTGCTCCGAAGCGCACACCCTCAAACTCCACGAAGAACTTTCTGTTCTCTATGTTGCTTAGTTTGAAATGCTTGCGATACCACATGATAGTATCACTGAGCTGGGCAATGGGCATTTGGAATGCTTCAGATTGGTTCCACGCATGTGGCAACGTAACCCGATGCCACGCATGGTCGTCGAAGTTTGTTGCCTCGGCACCTTGAATGTCTCCAACTTGAAGCAGCCACCCACTGTTAAAGTTCAGCTTTTGCCTTTCCACAGCATGAGAAGGCAATGCCACCAAGACTGTGAGAAGCATAAGAAATAGATGTTTGATTCGCATAAGTTCGATTTGTTTTTTTGTGATGACAGACCATTACAGCATCAGGTTATAAGGATAGACCGAATGCCATACGACACAAGCAATATGTTGATGAGGGATTTGGAGAATTAGTTGCCATCGGGTTTGATAATCTCATAAACCGGGGAGTCATACCATTTGAATGTCTCCCAGTCGTCGGGTTGAGCCGGACTGTAGTCCTTCCAGTCACTGCGCAGGTCAGTTACCATCGGCAAGCCAAGCTCCTTCATCCCCATCACAACCATCTTGCTAATCTCGTAGGCACCATATGGATTAAAATGGGTATTGTCGGCCAAAGCCTTGTCTTGTCCCGGAAATGTGTTTGCAGGATAATGAACCAATGCCCGCTTGCTGTTTTCATTACCCAATGTTTCAAAAAATGTGCGGGTCATATCATGAAGTTCTATCAATGGCACGTGTTCGCGCTTGGCCACCGCACGCATGGCATCGGGATATTCTCCATGAGTTTCCACAATCTTTCCGCCCTCAAAACGACGACGTTGGGTTGGCGTAACAAAAACGATGTTCCCACCTTGGCGACGAACCTGGTCGATAAACTTCTTGAGATTATAAGAGAAATTGTACCATGCCCCGGCTCCTATGCCTTTTTCTTTTTGGTCATTATGTCCAAACTCGCAAAACACATAGTCGCCCTCCTTCATCATGGCCAGCACTTTGTCTAAACGGTTCGACCCCAGGAAAGACCCCGCTGTAAGTCCGCTTTCGGCATGATTGGAGATGGCAACCCGACTGCCAAACCATCGTGGAATCATCTGTCCCCAACTGGCCCAGGGCTCCCTGTTCTGGTCAACAACTGTTGAGTTGCCACAGAGAAACACTGTCAAGGCCTTGTCGTCTCTTTCTATTTTAATATTTTTCACGGCAGGAGCAGGCCCGTTAAACTCGAGCGTCAGACGGTCGTCCCAATTCAGGTAATCTTTCTCGCGTTCCTTGATTTTTACCCGCTGGCCCTCCGAGATATAAGGCGTGCGCTTGTTCACGATGAAAGCAATGGCCTTGAATTCTCCCTTTCGCGTGGGCGTGGCCTCCACAAAAAGCCGTCGGTTCTCTGCACGCACTACCGTGTTGGCAGCTTTTCTCTTGCTACCCAGGGTCACAGTTACCTTATAATTACCATCGGGCACCTTTACAGAGAAATAGGCAGGCCCCGAAAGCACGTTTTTCAGCTCTTTGGCCGTGGGCACTTTTGTATAGGCAAGCATGTCCCACCCGTAGCCCTTGCCTTCGTCATATTTGGGCTGGGCTTGTGTCAAGTCAAAATCAAAGACCTGAGCGTTGACCGCAAGCAGGCCCATCATGCAGCATGCCGATAATATGAAACGTTTCATAGTTTATGAATTATGTATGATTTTATCCTTATGGAGTTAAGCGGTTTATTTCTTCTTTTTCGTATTCTTTTGCTTCTCTCCATTGATTACAACGTTTTTAACCGTTGTATTTTCAATCAGATCCGAATCAAATGCGTTTTTCCTGTCTTCCACATGAATGTCCTCGAAAGTAAAATCTTTCAGGGCATATTTGTCGGATGCTCCTACATCAAAGAAGTTGCGGCAGGTCATGTCGATATTTCTCATCACTATATTATTGCCTTGCGACAGGGGCATGTCTTCACGTTCTTGCTTATTATAGAACTGTGTCCATGGACGTATAACAAGGAAAGAGTTGGTTTTTCCCGTGATGTTTTCCACGGTAACATACTCATAGTGCTGGGGGGTGTCGGGCCGCATCTTGAGCCACAATACGCGATTGACGTTGTCGCACACGATGTTTCGAAGCACAATGTTGTGGTTTTTCAAGCTTTCCGACCCCAGGGTCAGGCATCCGTGTACCTTGCCATAATGGCAATTCTCGATGATCACGTTATAGTTGGGACCGTTGTTTGGATCCTTGTCCGCAAACGTGCCCTTGCCACCCTTCATGGCGATGGCGTCATCGTTCACATTCATATAGCACCCGTGAACCAGCACATCATGGCAGACGTCGATGTCTATGGCATCCGTGCTTGGGCCTTTCACACCCTCTGTAGACGAGTAGATGAAGCAATTCAGATATTTCACACGTTCGCTTTTGTATAGATGATTGGTCCAGAACGGACTGTTCATGAGCTTAACGTTTTGCACCGTCACATTCTTGGAATTGGATATATATACCAGTCGAGGACGTTGTTCGTCCTTGTTGGTACAAGCCCTGTTCCACTCCCTTCTCATCCAGAACTGCCGCCAATAATGATACCCATTGCCATCGATAGTACCCGGTCCGGAGATAACAAAGCCATCTACGTTGTCCACATTTACCAAGGCTGTGAAATATTTACATGTCTCGCCTTCTATGCGCGTCTCCTTGATGGCAAAGTTTTCCACACGGTCCGAGCCTTTCAGCTTGCCCCCTTCCTCGACGAGAAGGTTGGTTCCCTGTTTGAAAAACAAACTTCCGGAAAGAAATGTGCCACGCGGAATGACAACCACTCCGCCTCCTTCTTGCGCACATCTGTCTATAACACCTTGGAGTGCCTGTGTCTGAACAATGGTAGAATCGGTTTTTACTCCATATTCCGTCACGACATATCGCCTGCCCAATTTGGCAACATCCACTGCAGACGTATCAGAGAACCACGCATCTATCGTTGTGCCGTCAGGCCACAGCTGTTCTTTCTGCTTGGCATCAATATTCAGACACAGACCCAATAGCAGAGTCATCATAAATATTCGTCTCATTCTGTTTTAATAATAAGTGGTAATTATTAGTAATATGATTATTAATTGTTGTTTAGGCTTATTTTACGTGGTGCAAAAATACAAACTATCTACCGACTTTCCCTTGTTGATTTTGATTTATGGCCTGCAATTTTTGAGAAACAGGCGTTTCCACAGGCAATCTTATCCCATCCTTGCCTGTGCACCATTCGCTTCTGTGTTTTAAGTTAATATTCCTTTTTGCTGTTAAGTTTTCATAGTCGTCTCCATGACTACAGCCTTCAATGTCTCAGCCGTGAGGCAAACTTGCCGTGGTGTTCAGTATTTGAGGGTCAAATCAAAACACCAACAAATCTGGCAATTCGGGGTTGAATCTTCGCGGACAACGGCCGATGGACGAGCGTCTCGCGTTCGTCAGACAGTTGCCTATCGGCCGTGGGACAGTCGCTTATCGGCCGACAGACGCTGTGACGACTTGCTTGACATGTAATAATTTAATGTCAATTGGTTTTAAATTATATGTAAACCTCGCCTTCATTCCCAAAAAATTAGTAACTTTGCACCACTTGAGTTGTAACTTAATAATATAAACGTACGTTAATTATATGTCTGAAACAAAAGAAATTAAGACTGCACTGATTTCTGTTTTCCACAAAGATGGCTTGGAGGAGCTGCTTGCGAAGCTGAATCAGGAGGGTGTGAAGTTCCTGAGTACCGGTGGAACACAGGCCTTTATTGAGGACTTGGGTTACGAATGCCAAAAGGTGGAAGAGGTGACCACTTATCCTTCTATTCTCGGAGGAAGAGTGAAAACGTTGCACCCGAAGGTGTTCGGAGGAATACTTGCCCGTCGCGACCATGAGACCGACCGGGAAGAAATGAAGAAATACGACATTCCCTCCATCGATTTGGTAATCGTGGACCTCTATCCCTTCGAGGAGACTGTGGCCAGTGGCGCATCAGAGCAAGATATCATCGAAAAGATTGATATTGGTGGCATTTCGTTGATTCGCGCCGGTGCTAAGAATTTCAAGGATGTAGTGATAGTGCCCAGCAAGGCAGAATACAGCGTGCTGCTTGACATCCTTAAGAAGAATGGTGCCAAGACGGAACTTGCCGACCGCAAGATGTTTGCAGAGCGTGCCTTTGGCGTGAGCAGCCACTACGACACGGCTATCCATAACTGGTTTTGTGGAGAGAAGTAGAAGCCGGGTGAAGGAAGAATGTGGAGAGTAGGGGGAAAGTGACTCTGCCTTGTGATATCTGCTGCTGTTCTTCAGGTAAATAGAGTATTATTCAATAAAATATTAATCCATGGCCTGCATGGTTTGACAACCGTAACGTGAATATATAAGGGCGTGAAGGCATGCAGGCCAATCAATTCAAACAATGGGATTTTTTTCGTTTATTCAGGAAATAGCCATGGATTTGGGCACGGCCAACACCATTATTATCAGTGGTGATAAGATTGTTGTAGACGAGCCTTCTGTGGTGGCCTTGGACCGTCGCACCGACAAGATGATTGCTGTGGGCGATGCTGCCAAGATGATGTATGAGAAGACGCATGACAATATCCG